>NZ_KB906556.1:388557-569272 GCF_000381505.1 Thioalkalivibrio sp. ALM2T | reverse complement strand
ATCAGGGCTGCCAATACACCAGCGCCGCCTGGCAGCGGCTGCTGGCCCGGCACCAGATCCAGGCGAGCATGAGTCGCCGGGGCAACTGCTGGGACAATGCCGTTGTCGAGCGCTTCTTCCTGAGCCTCAAGACGGAACGCGTCTGGCAGCGCCGCTATGCAAACCACGGCGAGGCGCGGCGGGATATCGCGGACTACATCGTCCGGTTCTACAACACCGTTCGCATCCACTCGACGCTGGGCTACCTGCCTCCCAGCGTCTACGAGCAACCAACGGCAGCCACTCCACCTAACGCGGTGTCCGAAATCACTTGACCACCACATCGGGGCCCACTTTATCTGCCAAAGTGGGTGTCCCAGACGATTTCACCCGTGGACCTAATCCGGGGAAGTCGACACCTGTCCACAACGAAAAAGCCCCGACACGATGGCCGGGGCTCCGGTACTGCTTGGGTGTCCTTACCCGTAGCGGCGGCGGGTGTCCTTACCCTTTTCCGCCTTCGTGATGCTTATCGGCAATTTGCCGGAGCATGAGCGTCGACGCCAAAGGGAAAGTGGGTGTCCCGGGGTTTGCATGCCAGAGTTTTGTTCTGTCAACAAAGTGGGTGTCCCAGAGTTTTCAACCGAAAAAAGCCCCGGCACTAGGCCGGGGCTCAGGAGGGTGTCGATCTCCCTCAGTTATACCTACTGGAGCGTGTCTCGGCATGAGGCTGGGCGGAACTGTTCACCGATCGTGCCACCGCATTGCCAAGTTACTTGGTTGTTGGCATTGATCGTGGGGCGAAGTTGAATATTGCCGGTGGCACCAGCGCTCAGGCTTTGCGACGCGACGATAATATCGGTGCCATCCCAAGACAGGCTAGCTACGTAATCGGAGGTTTGGTTCTGGACCGCGTAGTCGTTCGGTGGCAATTGGCCTTCCGTGGATGCATATTCGGAGATGTCAGTTCGCGCGGCCGATGCGGCGAGAATGACCTCGGAAACCTGAGCCCGGGCTGTGTAATTCTGATAAGCCGGCAGCGCAATCGCAGCTAGAATCCCGATAATCGCCACAACGATCATCAGTTCGATCAGCGTGAAGCCCTTCTGGGCACTCTTCACTTTTTGCATGGTGGTTCTCCCTTGATGTCATAAAAGCTGGGCCGGAGGCCCGGCCACCCCGTGGGCAGCTGTCTGAGGAGATGCATTGGGCGTGCCAAGAGTGCGGGAATGCGTGAAAACGGCGCCCGGGCGCGGTGTGGTCTGTGGCATGGGTCACGCCCGCGCGCTTCCCGGGTGTGTCACGTGACAAAAATGGTCATGTGAAGTGACGCGGTTTGTCACCTTTGAGGATGGGGTGCCGTTGGTTGTCATGGCCGGGCGTCTTGATCTGGGGGTGTTCGAACGGGGGAGATTCCGGCTCTTCGCTGCGCTGCGGCCGGGATGACGGGAGGGCTGTGTTGCGGCCGGGATGTCGGGGGGGGCGCTGCGGCCTGGATGACGCGGAGGGGTGTTGGTGAGGTCGTGATTGCCGAGAGGCTCGGCTCCTACGCGTTCGGGGCAGTTCGTAGGGTGCGTTGAGCTTGGCGAAACGCACCGGGCGTTGGGGGTGGGGCGGGGTTGATGCGATTCGCTGCGCTCATCGCATCCTACGGGGGCTGGGGAGCTAGAGGCCGAGGATGGCGACGGCGGTGGCGAAGTAGATGGTGATGCCGACGACGTCGACGACGGAGGTGATCAGCGGGGCGCTGGCGACGGCGGGGTCGATGCCGAGGCGGGTGAGGGTGAACGGCAGCAGCAGGCCGAACAGGGAGCCGAACAGGACCACCAGGAACATACCGAGCGCGATGGCGTTGGCGACCTCGAGGCTGCCCAGCCAGTTGCCGGAGAGCCAGATGGCGCCGGCCAGGGTGGCGCCCAGCGCGGAGGCGACGAGGATCTCCTTGCCGCCGAGGCGCCACCAGTCCTCTGGCTTGATGTCGTTGGTGGCGAGCGAGCGCACGACCAGGGTGGAGGCCTGGGCGCCGGCGTTGCCGCCAGAGGCGATGACCATGGGCAGGAAGAAGATCAGGGCGACGACGGTTTCGATGGCGGCCTCGAAGTGGGCGATGGCCAGGCCGGAGAGGATGTTCACGGCGACCAGGATGACCAGCCAGCCGATGCGCTTGCGGTAGAGCAGCTGCATGCTGGCATCGCGCAGCGAGAGCACGACGTCGCCCACGGCGGCCATGCGGTGGAAGTCCTCGGTGGTCTCGGCGCGCAGCACGTCCATCACGTCGTCGACGGTGATGATGCCGAGCAGGTGGCCGTTGTCGTCGACCACCGGGAGGACGTCCAGATCGTAGTGGCTGATGCGGTGGGCGGCCTCTTCGCGGTCTTCCTCCGCACTGATGCTGACGACATCGGTGTTCATGCGCTCGCGCACGCTTGAAGTCGGGCGCGACAGCAGCAGCGCCTTCAGGCGCACCCAGCCGAGCAGTTCGCCGGTCGGCGTGACCACGAAGATGGTGTTGATGGTCTCGGCCAGGTCGCTCTGTTCGCGCAGGTGGTCCATGGCCTCGGCCACCGACCAGTCCGGCTGGACCGTGGCGAACTCGGGCGTCATCAGGCGCCCGGCGCTCTCCTCCGGGTAGCCGAGCAGGGTTTCCAGGGCTTCCTGGTCTTCGTCCGGGAGGGTCTCGAGCAGGGATTCGGCCTGTTCGTCCTCCAGCCCGTCGATCACCGAGACCGCGTCATCGTAGGACAGCGCCGCGACCAGGCGGCTGGCGTGCTCGTCCTCCAGCGCCTGAAACACGCGGGATTGGTGATCCGATTCCAGGTGGGCGTAGATGTCCGCCGTGCACTCGACATCCAGGCGCTGGAAGAAGGCCTCCATTTGCTCGGCCGGCAGGGTCTCCAGGGCGTCGGAGAGATCCGGCGCCGCGTGCTGGGCGCACAGGCTCTGCAGGGCCTCCGCAGTGGGCGCGGTCAGCGCGGTCTGCAGGGCCTGCGGCAGGGTGTCGAGATCCGGTTCGGTCGGGCTCATCCGGGAGGTCCTATGGGATTGCCAGGCCGAGCAGGGCCGTGGCCAACGTGAAGTAGATGAGGATACCGCCGATGTCGGCGAGCGAGGTGACCAGCGGTACGCTGGCAGTCGCCGGATCGAGGCGGAACTTGTTCAGGACCACCGGCAGCAGCATGCCGAGGATGCTGGCCACGGTAACGATGATGGTCATCGACAGCGCCACCAGTAGCGCGATCTCCGGCCCGCCGCGCCACAGCCCGACCAGCGAGACCGCAACACCCATGCTGAGCCCGAGGGTCAGGGATACGCCCATCTCTTTCGCCCACAGCCGGAGCCAGTCCCTGGCCGTGACCTCGCCGGTGGCCATGGCACGCACCATCAGCGTGGAGCTCTGCGCGCCGGCGTTACCGCCGGAGGCGATCAGCAGCGGCAGGAAGAACACCAGCACCACCACCGTCTCGATGATGTCCTCGTACTGGGAGATCATCAGCGCGCCGATGGTGTTGAAGGCGACCAGACCGAGCAGCCAGCCGATGCGCTTGCGATAGAGCAGGAACGGGCTGGCCTCCTGCGGGGACAGCGGCAGGGTGCCCACCGAGCCCAGCTTGTGGAAGTCCTCGGTGGACTCGGCCTCGATCAGGTCCATCACGTCGTCCACCGTGACCACCCCCAGCAGCTCGCCGATCTCGCCGACCACCGGCAGGCTCTCCAGGTCGTAGTGCTGGATGCGGCGCGCGGCCTCCACCGCGTGTTCGGAGACCGCGATGGTGATCGGGTCGGCTTCGCCCAGCAGGTCGCGCACCGGGCTGTCGGCGCTGGCGCGCAGGAAGTGGCGGATGGGTATGGCGGCCAGGAGCAAGCGGTCCTGATCGACCACGAAGATCACGTTGTTGGAGTGTTCGTCCGCGTTACGGCGGATGAAGGCCAGGGCGCGCTTGAGTGTCCAGTCCGGGTCGACCGCGACGACATCCGGCGACATCACGCGGCCGACCGAGTCCTCCGGGTAGTTAAGCTGTTTGAGCGCGCGGCGAATCGCGCGAAACGGCAGCAGGCGCAGGTAGCCGCGCAGGGTGTCCGGGTCCAGGGTCTGCAGCAGGGCGGTGAGGTCGTCCGCCTCCATCTCGGAGAGGATGAAGCGGGCGTCCTCGCGCGGCGAGGCCTCCAGCAGGCGGATCTGGTGCCCGGTGTCGAGGTAGGCAAAGACGTCCGCCTTGCGCCCGGGGGGCAGCAGGTTGAAGACGGCGATGAGGTCTTCCTCGCCCAGCTCCATCAGCGCGTGGGCGATATCCTGCACGCGCATGTAGTCGAGCAGTTCGTGGAGCCCGTCGCGGTCGTCCAGACGCAACAGCTCCTTCAGCTCGATGATGGACTGCTCGAGGTGAAGCTCCATGCCCTTCTCCCGGCGGCATCGGGGCAGCGCGCGGACTGTGCTCGGGCACAGGCCATCGCGGCGCCGCACGAATGCGGTGAATGGTGCAGGTTCGGGTCGGGCGGGGCCCGGCCGTTCCCGGCTCTTTGATCAAAGAGGCCTGACGGGAAGCGACCGGTTAGGGAACGGGCGCTTGCCGCTAGGCGCAGATAGATCGGCTGCGTGATCGGCGTGTCAAGGCGCGTTCCCGTGTGTGGAGATGCCGCTTATTCTAACGGATGCAGTGCCTCAATCAACCGCTTGTGTGGCATTTTGAAACATTCATCTACTCTTCATGGTCTGTGATGGGCTGGAACGTGTGGGGCGTTCGGTGAGCGCTGTTCGCCTGCGAGCAGGCTCCTACGGTGGGCTTTCCCTGCCGTGTAGGAGCCTGCTCGCAGGCGAAGATTTGTGTGATTGAAAAGGTGTCTGCGATGGAGCGACAAGGCTCGGTAGAAGGCGTGGTGCTGTCTCTGACCGATGTGGCGTTTGCCTACCCCGGCGAGGGCGAGGTGCTGCACGGCGTGGACTTCGAGCTGGCCCCCGGCGAGCGCGTGGCGATCGTGGGCGAGAGCGGGAGTGGCAAGTCCACCCTGCTGCATCTGGCGGCCGGGCTGGAGGCGGCGGATCGCGGCGAGGTGCATCTGGCGGGCGAGGCGCTCGCGGGGCTGGACGAGGCGACGCGGACGCGGCTGCGGCGGGTCCGCGTGGGGGTCGTGTTCCAGTCGTTCCATCTGATTCCGACGCTGACGGTGCTGGAGAACGTGATGCTGCCGCTGGAACTGGCAACGGGGGACGCTGCGGCCGCCCGCCGCGAGCGTGCCGGACGCCAGCTGACGGCGGTAGGGCTGGGGGACAAGGGTGACCGGTATCCGGAGGCGCTGTCGGGCGGCGAGCAGCAGCGGGTCGCGATCGCGCGGGCGCTGGTGCACCAGCCGGCGCTGATCCTCGCCGACGAACCGACCGGCAATCTCGACTCGCGCACCGGCGAGACGGTGTTCGGGCTGCTGTTGGAGCAAGTGCGGGCGACCGGGTGTTCCTTGTTGTTGGTGACCCACAGCAATGAACTGGCGGGGCGACTGGATCGGGTGCTGACGATGCGCGACGGGGTCCTTCAGCCTCCGGAATCGGTGGAGGGGTTGCCGGCGTGAGTGGTCTCGTTCTGCGTGCGTGGCTGCGCGACTGGCGTCGGCGGCCGCTGCAACGGGTGCTGACGCTGGTCGGTGTGATCATCGGCGTGGCGGTGGTGCTGGCGGTGGATCTGGCGAACCAGTCCGCCCAGCGGGCCTTCGACCGTTCGATGGACGAGGTGGCCGGGGCCGCTACGCACCAGGTGCTGGGGCCGGCGAGCGGCTTCGACGAGGCCTTTTACCGCGAGCTGCGCATGGCCGGGTGGCGGGATACGGCCCCGATCGTGGAGGGCCCGGCGCGACTGCCGGATGGGACGACGATCTACGTGCTGGGCGTCGATCCGCTGGCTGAGGGGCCGTTTCGTGGGACGGCCTCGGATATCGGCGATGCCCCAGTGCAGCGCCTGGTGACCGAGCCGGGGACCATCCTGCCGCCCGCGGGCTGGTTCCGCGCGAGCGGGGAGGCGCATGGGGCTCGATTGGCGCTGGACGCGGCCGGGGGCGAGCGCGAGATCACGCTGATCGACCGTGCCGCCGAACGGGACGAGGGCTCGAGTGATGATGCGGGGGATGGCGCGTCTGATGATGCAGGCGCTGCGCTCTGGGTGACGGATATCGCCACGGCGCAGGTATTGCTCGACCGGCTGGGGCGCCTGGACCGGATCGACGTGCGGCTGGCGGATGACGCGGTCGAGGCCCTGGCCGACGTATTGCCTGGGGAACTGGAACTGGTGGCGGTCGAGAGCCGCGGGCAGGCCGCGCGCCAGCTGGCGCAGGCGTTCCGCATCAACCTCACCGCGATGAGCCTGCTGGCGCTGTTGATCGCGGCGTTTCTGATCTACAACACGCAGACCTTTGCGGTACTGCGCCGGCGCGAGGTGATTGCCAGTCTGCGCCTGGTCGGTGTCGGGCGCCGGGCGATCTTCGGTGTGGTGCTGCTGGAGGCCCTGCTGGTCGGCGTGATCGGCACGCTGCTGGGTGCGCTGCTGGGGGTGGCCCTGGCGCAGGTGCTGGTCGCGCAGGTCGCGCAGACGGTGACGGATCACTTCTTCGCGGTGGCGGTGACCGGGGTAACACCGCGGCCGCTGGCGCTGGCCGCGGTGCTCCTGCTGGGCGTGGGGCTGTCGCTGGCGGCCGCACTGGCCCCGGCCTGGGAGGCGGCGCGGGTGGCCAGCCCGGCCGGCACCGGGCGCGGGGGGTTGGAACGGCGTGCCCGTGGCTGGGCCGCGTGGCTGGCGCTGGCGTCTATCGTTCTGTTGCTGGCGGGCGTCGGGTTGATCATGACCGGTGCCGGGGCGCTGGTGGGCGGGTTTGTCGCACTGTTCCTGCTGATTGCAGGGTTTGTGTTGCTGCTGCCCTGGGTGCTGGCGTGGACGCTGCGCGGCCTGGCCGTGCTGGTGCGCGGGGCGGCCCTGCCGCGCATTGCGGTCCGCAGCCTGGAGCGCAGCCTGTCGCGCAGCGCGCCCGCCACCTCGGCGCTGACCCTGGCGCTGGCGGCGGCCATCGGCGTGGCGGTGATGGTGGGGAGCTTTCGCGGCAGCGTGGAGCAGTGGCTGGGGCAGGCACTGACCTCGGACCTGTACGTAGTGCCGGCGGCCCCGGCCTCGGCGCGCGGTGGGGCGCGCCTGCCCGAGGACTGGACGGCCGACTTGGTGGCCCGGTCGGGTGCCGTATCGGTCAGTTCCGGCACCAGCCAGGAGGTCGTCAGTGACCGGGGGCTGGTGGACCTGTACGTGGTGCGTCCGCATGCCGACTGGCTGGACTACCTGCCGTTGCTGGAGGCGGCCGTGCCCCGCGAGGCGTTGGGGACGCGGCTGGCCGCGGACGATGCTGTGCTGGTGACCGAGCCGTTTGCGGCGCATCACGATGTCGGCGTGGGGGATCGGCTTTCGCTGGCCGCGGCCGGGGGGCGGCGGGCATTCGAGATCCTCGGGATCTATCGCGACTACGGGAACCCGCAGGGTACGGTGCTGATGACGCAGGCGGCGTTCGCGCGTGGGGGCTTGCCCGCGGACGGGGTGGGCTCGTTCGGGCTGCGCCTGCCGGATGGGGCCGACGCCGAGCAGGCGGTGGGGCACCTGGAGGCGTGGCTGGCGGAGCAGGAGCGCGCGGCGCTGGTGACGCGGCCGGGGGATATCGAGCAGGAGTCGATGGCGATCTTCGACCGGACCTTTGCGATCACGCATCTGCTGCGGGTGATCACGCTGGTGGTCGCGTTCATCGCGATCCTGGGGGCATTGATCGCGTTGCAGATGGAGCGGGCCCGCGAGTTCGCCACGCTGCGCAGTCTCGGGCTGTTGCCGGGCGGCGTGCGCGGGCTGGTGGTGCTGCAGGGCGGTGTGCTCGGGGTGTTCGCCGCCCTGGCGGCGATCCCGCTGGGGCTGGGGATGGGCTGGCTGCTGATCGAGGTGATCAATCGCGAGGCCTTTGGCTGGGGCATGGACCTGCGTCTGCCCTGGGTCGAGGTCGGGGAGACCGTGCTGCTGGGGGTGGGGGCTGCGCTGCTGGCGTCGGTGATCCCGGCCTGGCGCATGGCGCGCATGCGCCTGGTTCCGGCGCTTAGGGAGGTGCCGTAATGTGGTGGTTTGGTTTTGTAGGAGCGGGCTTGCCCGCGAATGGCTCGCGCCAGAATCCAGCGCGGGCAGGGGCTTCGCGGGCAGGCCCGCTCCCACAGGGGCTTCTGGTCGTGTTGTTGGTGGGGTTACTGGCCGCATGCGGGGGTGCGGAGCCGCCGGAACGGGCCGATGCGGAGGTGACTGGCCTGCGGGTGAGTGAGGCCTTGGGGGGCGAGGACACCACGGGCTTCCGCCGGGCCGATGTGCCACGGGCGTTCGAGTTTCCGCGCGATCATGGGCCGCACCCGGGGTTTCGCAACGAGTGGTGGTACCTGACGGGGAATCTGGACGGGCCCGAAGGCGAGCGTTTCGGGTTTCACGTGACGTTCTTCCGCGTGGGGCTGGCGCCGGGGCTCGCCGGGGATCGGGTCTGGCACGAGTCCGCCTGGGCCAGCCCTGATCTGTGGATGGTGCATACCGCGGTGCTGGATCGTGACGCGGGGTTTCACGCATCCGAGGAGCGGTTCGTGCGCGATGGCGGCGGGCTGGCCGGGGCGACCAAGCCGGTAGGGCGGGTCTGGGCCGAGGATTGGGAGCTGGCCGGGTTGGACCGGGATCGCTGGACGCTGCGCTTTACCGTGGAGGACTACGTGCTGTCCCTGGAGCTGGAGCCTGCGCGCGAGCCGGTCCTGCAGGGCGAGGCCGGCCTGAGCCAGAAGGGGCCGGAGCCGGGCGACGCCTCGTATTACTACTCGATGCCGCGTATCGCGGTGGCCGGCGAGGTGCGCCGTGCCTCGGGGGCGGCGCTGGACGTGACCGGGCAGGCGTGGATGGACCGCGAATGGAGCACCAGCGCGCTGGCGGAGGATCAGGCGGGCTGGGACTGGTTTGCGCTGCAGATGGATGACGGGCTGGACGTGATGTATTACCAGCTGCGGCGCCCGGATGGCACGCCGCACGAGCAGTCCAAAGGGCGCTGGATGCCGGCGGCTGCCGGGGATGCCCTGTTGCAGCCGGAGCATGTGCGCCTGGAACCGACCCGGTTCGCCACCCAGCCGTCCGGAAACCGCTATCCGGTGGAATGGTCCATGCGCATCGAGCCACCCGACGGTGGGCCTGTGCGCGAGTGGACCGTGGTGGCGGTGCGCGACGAGCAGGAGATGGACACGGTGGTCCGTTATTGGGAAGGGGCCGTGGATATCCTCGACGCGGATGGCGAGCCGGTCGGCCGGGGCTTCGTGGAGTTGACGGGGTACGAGGACGGGTGAAGGCCTTGGCTTGGGGGTGCCTCTGCCCGCGGCGTTGATGCGATTCGCTTTGCTCATCACATCCTACAAGGGCTGGTAGAACTCTCGTAGGATGTGATGAGCAAAGCGAATCGCATCGCGTCGGAGCAGCACAAACATCGGTTCGAACCAATCCCAGGGAAGGGAGGCGACGGATGACGGATTATCGCCGTGTGCGCGTGCCGGGTGGCACGTATTTTTTCACTGTGAATGCGGCCGTTCGGGTAGGAAACACCCTATTTACGGATCACATTGACGCGTTGAGAGACGCGTTTCGCCAGGTGCGGCATCGTCATCCGTTCGTGATCGACGCGATGGTGGTGTTGCCCGAGCATCTCCATTGTATCTGGCGCCTGCCGGACGATGATGCCGACTTCAGCCGCCGATGGCGGTTGATCAAGGCGCGGTTCTCGCGGTTGGTGTGTGCTGGCGAAGCGCGCACGCGCAGCCGGGCAAGACGCGGTGAGCGTGGGCTCTGGCAGCGTCGGTTCTGGGAGCATTGTATTCGGGACGAGGACGACTGGGCTCGGCATGTTGATTACATCCATTACAACCCGGTCAAGCATGGTTGGGTCCGGTACGTCGCTGAGTGGCCGTATTCGAGTTTTCATCGGTTCGTGCGGGCGGGTGTGTATCCGTTGGATTGGGGCGGGGCGCCAGAAGGTGAGGATTGGCCCACGGGGGAGCCAGGGAGGGATTGAGGGGCCAGGCTGATGTTGGTATTTGATGCTGGATTGTGGGAGACGCCTTGGACGATTGGCGCGTCTGAGTGATGCGATTCGCGGGGCTCATCGCATCCTACGAGGGGAGAAATGGGTTCGTAGGATGTGATGAGCGAAGCGAATCGCATCGATGATGTGGGGCGTTTCGGAAACGGGGTGGCGATGCGTGCCACCCCGGGGACTACCACTCCAGGGCTTCGTGGGCGGGGGCCAGGTCGAAGTCGTCCTCGAGGTGGGCGCGCAGGGCGCGTTCTTCCATCAGGCGTTCCAGGGTGCGGCGAGCGGCGTGGCGGGCCGGGCCGCGGTCATTGACGAGCTGGTTGTCGAACAGACTGGCGATTTCGTCGGCACCATCGGCCACGTCGTCGATCGTCGGATCCATTGTCGGGTCTCCTGACAAGCCGGCCGGGCCACCCCGGACTGCGGTATCAGAAAAGCCTTATATATCGTTCCCGGCGCTGTGCAAGCAGAAAATTCTTATTGTTCGGCGGATTGTCTTATGGGCATGGCGCGTCGAACTCAAGGCGCTGCTTCTGGTCCATCGTGCACGAGTGACAGCGCTTCTCACTGTCATCCCAACCAGTCGCGAGGGCAGGCCATGCTGATCCGCACCCGACGTCGTTCCGAGTGTTCCCATAGCGAGATCACCCCGCCGGAGGTCTACGCGCGGCGGCGCGAGTTCCTGCGCGCCGGGGTCGGGTTGGGCGCCGGTCTTGCCCTCGGGGGGCTGGGCATGGCGCTGCCAGCATCGGCCGCGTTGCGCGGCTACCCGCTCGAGTTCGAGGGCAGCGACTTTTCCACGGACGAGTCGAAGACCGCGTATGACGAGATCACCAGCTACAACAATTTCTTCGAGATGGGGCCGGGCAAGGGCGACCCCAAGACCTATGCCGACCAGCTGAAGACCGACCCCTGGACCATCACGGTGGACGGTCTGTGCGAGAACCCCGGCGAGTATGCGGTCGAGGATTTCATCAGCCCCTGGTCACTGGAGGAGCGGATTTATCGCATGCGCTGTGTCGAGGGCTGGTCCATGGTGATCCCGTGGATCGGCTTCGAGCTGAATCGCATCATCGAAAAGGCACAGCCGCGCGGCGGTGCCCGCTATGTCGCCTTCGAGAGCATCTACGATCCGGACAACCTGCGCGGCCAGCGCCGCCGCCGCGGCAGTAGTGGCGGGCTCGAGTGGCCCTATACCGAGGGGCTGCGCCTGGACGAGGCGATGCATCCGCTGACGATTCTGGCCGTGGGGTTGTACGACGAAGTGCTGCCGAATCAGAACGGGGCGCCGATCCGCCTGGTGGTGCCGTGGAAGTACGGCTTCAAGAGCATCAAGTCGATCCAGCACATCCGTTTTGTCGAGGACCAGCCGCCGACCCTGTGGAATCAGGCGCAGTCCGACGAGTACGGTTTCTACAGCAACGTGAATCCGGACGTGGACCATCCGCGCTGGTCACAGCGCACCGAGCGCCGGATCGGCGAGTTCCGTCGCCGGCGCACGGAGATGTTCAACGGCTATGCCGATGAAGTCGCCTCGCTGTACGAGGGGATGGACCTGACGCGGTATATCTGAAGCGGTGACGGCATGACGGCCTCAACGCGTCGGGCGCGCGCCCGGCCACCGCGTGGCGTCTGGTGGGCGGTGCTTCTGGCCTCGCTGGTCCCGGCGGCCTGGATCGGCCTGCGTACGCTGGGCTGGTTCGACGGGCTGGGGGTGAACCCGATCGAGAAGCTGCTGGAACTCTCCGGCACCCACGCGATGATTGCGCTACTGATCGCGCTGGCGGTTACACCGCTGCGACAGATGACGGGGCTGGCGTGGATCGTGCGGCTGCGGCGGATGCTGGGGCTGGTGGCGTTCGGCTACGTGACCGCGCACGCCCTGATCTGGCTAGGGGTGGACCTGTTCTTTGACTGGGAACTGGTGCTCTACGACCTGACCGAGCGCCCGTTCGTGATGGTCGGCTTCGCCGCCTGGCTGATCCTGCTGGCGTTGACGCTGACCTCGACCGACGGCGCCCAGCGCTGGCTCAAGAAGAAATGGGTCTGGCTGCATCGCGGGGTGTATCTGGCCGGGGTGCTGGCGGTGCTGCACTTCCTGTGGCTGGCCCGGGCCGACTATGCCGAGGTCGCGTTATACGCGGCCATCCTCGCCTTCCTGCTCGGCTGGCGCGTGTTCTATCGGCAACTGGTCAAACGCCGTATCCACGCCCGCCGCCGCGCCCCCGCCTGACGGTCCAGGTCAGGCAGGGACGTTTCCACCACGCAGGGTACAGAGGACACGGAGCAGACCCAACGCAGAAGGGTAGGATGTGATGAGCGCAGCGAATCGCATCATGTCGAGGTCCGGGGTTTCCTAGGCTGATGCGTTTCGCTGCGCTCAACACATCCTACTCGCTACTCGCTGCGGATGGCTCTCCATGCCGCCCTGCGCGCAGTCCACACAACCCCTTTCCTGTCTTCCAATCTTCCTGTTAACGCTTTTCGCCTTTAAGACGGCAGGTGGTTGGCGTTGAGGGTGATCAGGAATTCGAGCAGGGCCTTCTGGGCGTGCAGGCGGTTTTCGGCCTCGTCCCAGACGACGCTTTGCGGGCCTTCCAGGACATCGGTGGAGACCTCTTCCTCGCGGTGCGCCGGGAGGCAGTGCATGAACAGGGCGTCGTCGTTGGCGAGCCGCATCAGGTCGGCATCCACGAAGAAGCCGGAGAAGGCCCGGCGCCGCGCGCTCTTTTCCTGCTCCTGGCCCATGCTCGCCCAGACGTCGGTGACGACCAGATCCGCACCCTCGGCCGCGGCACGCGCGTCGCGCGTCAGCTCGAAGTGTTCCTGCGTGGTCTCGACCACGCTGGGCTCCGGGTCGTAGCCTTCCGGGCAGGCGGCGACCAGCTGGAAGTCCAGCTGGCGGGCGGCGTACATGTAGCTGTGGCACATGTTGTTGCCGTCGCCGATCCAGGCCACTCGCTTGCCGCGGATGTCGCCGCGGTGCTCGACGTAGGTCTGCAGGTCGGCGAGGAGCTGCGCCGGGTGCTCCAGATCGGTCAGGCCGTTGATCACCGGGACCGAGGAGTGCTTGGCGAACAGTTCAATCTTCTCGTGCTCGTAGGTGCGGATCATCACGCAGTCGACCATGCGCGAGAGTACGCGGGCGGTGTCTTCGATTGGTTCGCCGCGGCCCAGCTGGGTGTCGCGCGGGGACAGGAACAGGGCGTTGCCGCCCAGCTGCTGCATGCCCACCTCGAACGACACCCGGGTGCGGGTGGAGGACTTCTCGAAGATCATGCCCAGGGTCTTGCCGCGCAGCAGGTCGTCGTGGTGTCCGCCCGACTTCAGCTGTTGCTTGAGTTCGATCGCCCGTTGCAGCAGGGCACGGGTTTCCTCCCCGGAGAGATCGAGGAACGAGAGGTAATGGCGAGGGTTCATGCAGAGACCTCCTTGGGGACAGAGGATGACAGGAAGGCATCCACCAGGTCGGCTACGGTGGCAGCGATCTGTTCCACCTGTTCATCGTCGATGATCAGCGGCGGCAGCAGGCGGATCACGCGGTCCGCCGTCACGTTCAGGATCAGGCCGCGTTCCAGGGCGGCCATCACCAGCTCGCCCGCCGGGCGGTCCAGCTCGACGCCGATCATCAGGCCGCGGCCGCGCACGGCGACCACGCCCGGGTGGTCGCTCAGGCGGTCGCGCAGGCGACCCAGCAGGAATTCGCCCTGGCGGGCGGCCTGTTCGCACAGGGCCTCTTCCTGCATCACGTCGAGCACGGCCAGCGCCGCCCGGCATACCAGCGGATTGCCGCCGAAGGTGGTGCCGTGCATGCCGGGACTGAACAGCTCGCGCGCCGCACCGGCCACCAGGTTGGCGCCAATGGGGATGCCGTTGCCGAGACCCTTGGCCAGGCTGACCACGTCCGGCGTGATGCCCTCGTGCTGGAAGGCGAACCAGTATCCGGTGCGCCCGATGCCCGCCTGGATCTCGTCCAGCATGAGCAGCCAGGCCTTGCGGTCGGCCAGCTCGCGCAGGCGCCGCAGGTAGCCAGGGGGCGGGACATGGATCCCGCCTTCGCCGGTGACCGGCTCGACCAGGATGGCGACCACGTCGGGGTCTTCGGCCAGGGCCTCCACCGCATCGAAGTCGCCGTGCGGGACATGCACGAAGCCCGAGACCAGCGGTTCGAACCCGGCCCGCACCTTGGGATTTCCGGTGGCGGACAGCGTGGCCAGGGTGCGGCCGTGGAAGCTGCCCTCCATCACCACGATCTTGGGCTCGGCGATGCCCCGGGCGCGGCCGTGCAGGCGGGCGAGCTTGATCGCCGCTTCGTTGGCCTCGGCTCCGGAGTTGCAGAAGAACGCGCGGTCCATGCCGGCCAGCTTGCACAGACGCCGGGCCAGCTGTTCCTGCAGCGGGATGCGGTACAGGTTGGAGGTATGCACCAGCGTGCCGGCCTGGTCGCAGATGGCCTGTGCCACCTTGGGGTGGGCATGTCCGAGACCGCACACGGCAATGCCGGACAGGGCATCCAGATAGCGCTTGCCGTCGGTGTCCCACAGCCAGGCACCTTCGCCGCGTTCAAAGGCGACGGGCAGGCGCTTGTAGGTGTTCTGCAGGGCGTCGTTCATTGGGTTCTCCGAAACCAAAGAGCCGGCGGAGGACCGCCGGCTCGATGAAAGGCGCAGCCGCATCATGCGGCCAAAGGCGCCTAGTATATAAACCCTTTGGGGTTTACTTCATCTGCTGGGCAGCAAAGTCCCAGTTGACCACGGCCCAGAAGTTCTCGAGGTACTTCGGGCGCGCGTTGCGATAGTCGATGTAGTAGGCGTGTTCCCAGACATCGCAGGTCAGCAGCGGGGTCTTGCCGTCGCGCAACGGGTTGGCGGCGTTGGAGGTGTTGACGATCTCCACCGAGCCATCACTGTTCTGCACCAGCCAGGTCCAGCCGGAACCGAAGTTGCCGACGGCGGATTCGTTGAATTTCTCCTTGAAGGCATCGAACGAACCGAAGGCGCTGTTGATCGCGTCCGCGAGCTTGCCGGAAGGTTCGCCGCCGGCGTTCGGGGCCATGCAGTTGAAGTAGAAGGTGTGGTTCCAGACCTGGGCGCCGTTGTTGAAGATGCCGCCGGCCGGGGCCTTCTTGATGATGTCTTCCAGCGAGGCGCTTTCAAACTCGGAACCCGGCAGAAGGCCGTTCAGCTTGGTCACGTAGGTCGCGTGGTGCTTGTCGTGATGATATTCCAGCGTCTCGGCGGAGATGTGCGGCTCCAGCGCGTTCTTGGCGTAGGGCAGATCGGGCAGTTCGTAGGCCATGAAAGACTCCTTGTACGGTGTCGTGAGAAACTGAGGCGGCGGCGCACCCGAACCGGGAGCGACGCAGAACGTGTCAACGATAGTCACGTTGCCCGGGCGATGCAATTTCCGATGACGCCGGTTGGTTTTCACCCCGGCGGATTTCCCACAAGACGAGGCGCATGGCGGATACCGACGAGACGGGGCAGGAAGGCGAAGTGGCAGTGGCGAAGCGCTCGACGGTGGACTGGCGCGCCCGGATCGGCCTGATGCTGGGCCCGGCGATCTTTGTGCTGTTCCTGCTGGTGCCGGCGCCGATGGGGTTCGATCCGGCCGCTTGGTGGGTGCTGGGGCTGACGCTGTTCATGGCGACCTGGTGGATCAGCGAGGCGTTGCCGCTGCCGGTCACGGCGCTGCTGCCGATCGCGATCCTCCCGATCCTCGAGATCACCTCGATGGAGAACGCGACCGCGCCCTACGCGAACCCGATCATCTTCCTGTTCATGGGCGGCTTTGCGATCGCCTTGGCGGTGCAGCGCTGGGATTTGCACCGGCGCATGGCGCTGGCGATTGTGGCGCGCTCCGGGAATCGTCTGCACGCCCTGGTCGGGGCCTTCATGCTGGCCACGGCCGGGTTGTCCATGTGGGTCAGCAATACCGCGACCGCGGCGCTGATGCTGCCGATCGCACTGTCGGTGCTGGGTCTGATCGAACGGGGCGCATCGCCACAGGGTCCGGGGGCGAGTGCGGAGTCGCGGCGCCCGGCCCTGGCGTTGCTGCTGGGCATCGCCTTTGCCGCGAACATCGGGGGTATGGCGACCATCATCGGCTCGCCGCCGAACGCCCTGACTGCCGCCTATCTCGGGGATCGCCACGGGATGGAGATCGGCTTTCTGGAGTGGATGACCCTGGGGCTTCCGCTGGCGGCGATCCTCCTGGCCCTGGCGTGGTGGTTGCTGACGCGCTGGGTGTTCCCGGTGCACCGGGTCGAACTGAACGGCCTGCGCGCCCTGCTGGACGAGCAGCGCGCCTCGGTCGGACGCTGGTCGACCGCAGAGAAGCGCGTGGCGGCGGTGTTCGTGCTGGTCGCGCTGGCCTGGCTGACACGGCCGCTGCTGGAGGGCTGGTTGCCCATTTCCCTGACCGATGCCGGCATTGCGATCCTGGGGGCCGGTTTGTTGTTCCTGATCCCCTCGGGTTCCGGGGAACAGCGCCGGCTGCTGGCCTGGGACAATACCCGCGAGCTGCCGTGGGGCGTGCTGCTGCTGGTCGGAGGCGGCCTGAGCCTGGGGGCGGCCATCGAGTCCAGTGGCCTGGCGGAGCTGGCGGCCGATGCCCTGGTGATTGCGCAGACCTGGCCGTTGATCCTGATCATGGCCGGGGTGGTGTTGCTGACCATGACGCTGAGCCACGTAACCAGCAATACGGCCACGGCCGCGACGCTGCTACCCCTGGTCACCGCGTTTGCGCTGAGCATGGACGTGCCGGTACTGATGCTGGCACTACCCGTCGCCTTTGCCGCTTCCGTGGCCTTCATGCTGCCGGTGGCGACCCCGCCGAATGCCATCGTGTTCGCCAGCAACCGCCTGCAGGTGCTGGACATGGTGCGGGGCGGGGCCCTGCTTTCCGTGGTGGCGCTGGTGCTGATCAGCCTGGCGGTCTACATCTTCGCCGAGGCCCTGCTGGTGTAGCCGCTGCGCGGATTCGTTCTGTGATTGCCCTGTCCCCGATGTTCTTGTGGGGATGAAAAGCCTTCCATGCTCAAGTTCTAGGATTCGCCGCCGCTAGGGAGGACGAACGGCCCATTATTTTGCGAGCTGGCGCTGACCGGCAGACCGAAGGACGCACAGACATGTTCAACAATATTCGAATTGGCGTACGGCTCATGGTGGGCATCATCGGCGTGGTGGTTCTCGCCGTGGTCCTGACCCTGGTCGTGGTGATGAATGCCCTGGGTACGATGGCGGACAGGGCGGAGCAGCGGGAGCTGAACGACTTGGCTGGCCAGTTGCTGGATCGGCTGGACCAGGAGTCGGCGCGCGCGACCGCGATGGCGGAGACCGTGGCCCGTATCCCGGATGTGCAGGAGGCCATGGCCAATGGGGATCGCGATCGCCTGGCCGCGATGACCGTGCCGAGTTTCGAGTCCCTGAGCGCCGACTACGGCGTGCGCCAGTATCAGTTCCACACGCCGCCGGCGACCTCCTTCCTGCGCGTGCATCGCCCGGACCGCTATGGCGATGACCTGTCCGGTTTTCGCCAGACGGTCGTCGACACCAACGACCGCCGCGCCCCGATCTCGGGCCTGGAAGAGGGCGTGGCCGGCCTGGGTATCCGCGGCGTGGTCCCCATCGCTCACAACGGAGAGCACGTGGGTTCGGTGGAGTTCGGGCTGTCCTTCGGCGCCCCCTTCTTCGAGCAGTTCACCGAGGAGCTGGGTGCACCGGTCGCGCTCTACCTGCGCGATGAGGGTCGGTTCAACCGCTTTGGCGGGACCATCGAAGGCGAAGCGACCTTCAATGCAGCCGAGATGCGCGAAGTGCTCCAGGGCGAGCGCCTGGTGCGCAACGTGATCTACCAGGGCGAGCCGATGGCGGTGATCGCCCGGCCGGTGCGCGATTTCTCCGGCGATGCGGTGGGTGTGCTGGAACTGATGGTGGACCGCAGCGCCTACGTGACCATGACCCGCAACGCCACCGGCACGGTGGTCATGGTCGGCGTGATTGCGGTGGTTCTGGGCGTGCTGCTGGCCTGGTTCCTGACCCGCAGCATCGTGCGCCCGCTCTGCCAGACGGTGGAACGTCTGGACGACATCGCCAGTGGCGAGGGTGACCTGACGCGTCAGCTGGAGGTGTCCGGCCGGAACGAGTTGGGCGATCTGGCGGTGGTGTTCAACCGCTTTGTCGAGAAGATTCGCGTGTTGATCCAGCAAGTAGCGGCGGGTTCCGATCAGGTCGCTGCCGCGTCCAACGAGCTGTCCGCGACCAGCGAGGAGACCAACGAGCAGGTGCGCCGCCAGAAGGCGGAGACCGACCAGGTCGCCACCGCGATGAACGAGATGACCGCCACCGTGCAGGAAGTCGCCCGCAATGCCGCGGATGCGGCGGCGGCCGCCCAGGCTACGGACCAGGACGCCGTGGCCGGTCAGCAGGTGGTGCAGAAGACGGTCACCGCGATCAATGGTCTGTCCAGACAGGTCGACAATGCGGCCGAGGTGGTCACCCGCCTGTCGCAGGATGCCGAGCAGATCAACAAGGTCCTCGAGGTGATCGGCGACATTGCCGACCAGACCAACCTGCTGGCGCTGAATGCCGCGATCGAGGCGGCCCGCGCTGGCGAGCAGGGTCGCGGCTTCGCCGTGGTGGCCGACGAGGTGCGCACCCTGGCCAGCCGGACGCAGGACTCGACGCACGAGATCCAGCAGATGATCGAGCGGGTCCAGAGCGGTACGCGCGAGGCGGTGCAGGCGATGGAAGATGGGCGTTCCAAGGCCCACGAGAGTGTCGAGCAGGTGAACCTCGCCGGCGAATCGCTGAACGCGATCACCCAGTCGGTGACTCGCATCAGCGACATGAACACGCAGATCGCCAGCGCCGCCGAGGAGCAGTCCACCGTGGCCGAGGAGATCAACCGCAACGTGGCCAACATCACCGAGGTGCTGGACCAGACCGCGGCGGGCTCCGAGCAGATCCGCAATGCCTCGGAGGAGCTGTCCAAGCTCGCCTCCCAGCAGCAGGAGCGCGTGGGTCAGTTCAAGGTCTGATACTCGACCCGATGGTGTCGAGCCCGCCTCCCTGTTCGGGGAGCGCGGGCTTTCTTATGCGTGTGGGGAAAAGGGCTGTTTCACCACGAAGTCCACGAAGACACCAAGAAGGGCCAGGTCAAGGGTGATTGGACCACGGAGGACGCAGAGGACTGGGAGAAGGCCTGGGAAGGAAAAGGTCGGATGATGGCCCTACGACGTCAGACCACAGTCCGATCATGATCTTTCGTCATTGTCCTTGCCGTTCTCGGTGACCTTCGTGCCTTCGTGGGCTTTGTGGTGAACAAAGGCCCTTACTGAGCGGGAAAGAGGCGTTCGCCGTTTTCGAAGGCAATCGCGCGGGCGACGTTGTCGGGCAGCTGGGCGAGCCAGGCGCGGGTCTCGTCTTTCAGGTGCGTGTACTGTTCCCAGCGCGTGGTGGTGAACGTGTCCACGCCGATCATGAAGCGATCCGGATGGGTGAGGAACAGCTCGAACCAGTCGTCGTCGATCTGACCACCGGGGTTAATGCGCGGGTTGCGCATGGACAGGTCCATGTTCATGCGCGGGTGGCGCTCGAGGTAGTCCTGCACCAGGGGCGGGTAGGCGTAGCTGCCGGCGTGGGCCCAGAGGATGCGGACCTCGGGGTGGGTGGCGTAGGCGTGGTCGATCACGGCGGGGTCGCCGTGGATCATGATGGTCAGATCACGGGCCACGGCCAGGTCCAGCAACTGTTCGAAGCCGGGTCCGAAGCGGTCGTCTGCCAGGATGTGAAACTCGCCCAGCCCGTGCCAGGCCACGTCGGATTCGTCCAGCATGTCGGCAATGCGGGCGCCCAGGTCCTCGACGTGCATCCAGTCCATCTTCTTGCCCAGGCGGTGGGAGACTTCCAGGAACGGCACGATGCGGGTATCCGAGCCCGCTTGCAGGCGACGAATCAAGCCGCCTTCGGTCGACATGACGATGGCGCTGCGCACGTCATTGGAGGCCAGGGTGCGGCCCACGTCGCTGATGCCAAAGGTTTCGGCCACCGCTGGGCGATAGTGCAGGTGGGCATCGAAGATCGGGGGCTCGGCGCTGGCGACCGTGAAGGGCAGGGTCAGCCCGAGCGTGGCGCCGAGCAGGGAATGGTGGAGGCGATGATGGTGCATGGACAGACCCTTCGGAAGCCAATTCGACATCAGGAACGCGGCGGACTGTTGGGCGCAGGGGTCGGATCGGTCGTCTGTGCCGGATCGAAGCGCTCGCGCAGGTAGCGGATGATGGCATCGGATTCGTACAGCCAGCGCACCGAGCCGTCTTCTTCCTCGATTCGCAGGCAGGGCACCTGCAGGCGGCCGCCCTCGTTCTGCAGTTCCTCGCGCCAGGGCCCGGTGGCCTGGGCGTTGCGCAGTTCGATATCCAGCGACAGGCGCTGCATCGCGCGGCGGGCCTTGATGCAGAACGGGCACGCCGGGAAGTGATACAGGGCCAGGCGTTGCGTCTGTTCGTCGATTCGGGCTTGGTCGGCCGGGTCCCGTTCGATGCCGCGTGGGCGCGACACGCGCTCACCGATCAGCATGAACGGGGTCAGAATCAGGCGGACGCCACGGAAGAAGGTGCGAATCAGGAATCTCATGCCGAAAGGATGCCACAGGAGCCCGACACCGTTACAGCATCTCGAACGATGGAGGCGTTAGTTTCACCCTCAAACCTTAGGGAAACACTGATCAATGAACGCGTTCGCGCTCGAGTCGCTTTTGCGTGCGAACAAGGCGCGGTGACTGCCGTGCAGTCATTCTGCACAAGGGAGCCGCAAGGCTGTGCGCGCGCCCGTTTTCGTCCGCAACGGGCGGCCGATCCCCTGCTTTCAATAATTTGCGGGGTTGGCACCCCAGGTTCCCCGATCCTGCGTTGCGCCGCTTACAGGTAGAACCACTACCTGTTGCACGACGCGCCTTGTCTCGGAAAACCTGGGGTACCAACGCGAACGCGTTCATTGATCAGTGTTTCCCTAGAGCGCTTTTTGCACGCAGCGCATGAAGGCACGAAGAAGATCAAGGGCGGTCTTGCCAAGGCGTATTACAGAGGGTGCGGCGTGGAGTGGGGCAAGAGTGAGCAGAAAAGGGTATCGGCACACCGATCCGTCCTGCTCGGGCCGCATCACATCTCCGATCCCGTCAACCGCCTTGTCGTTCTCGGTGTCCGCTGTGACCTCCATGGTTACAGGCTCTCGACCGTTTTTGCGTCTTCGTGGTGGGTATCTTTGTGAATCGGCATGCTCAGGGGGTGCCGAAGTCGAACTCCCAAGGGTCTTCCGGGGGCGCGTCGAGTAGCGACGGGCGCAGGCGGATCACTTCGAAGCCCAGTTCGCGATAGTCATCGAGGCGGTCCGGGGCGCGCTCGGCGACCTCGACGAAGTCCGCAAATGCCTCCGCGTCCAGGCCGCGCCAGCCGGCAAAGGTGCCGCAGACTGCCACGTTCACACCTTCGTCGCGGACCAGGGCCTCCACCTCGTCGTGCAGGCTGGGGTGCTGCGCCGCATCGCTACGCGTCAGGGTGAATTGTTCCGCACCGTGGGAGACGACGGCCACCGGGTAGTCGGGGTCGCGTTCGCGCAGGCGGGCGACACTGGCCCGAATCTCGGGAAGAAGCGCGGATAGCGCTGCGCGGTCGTTCTCGATGATCTCGAAAACCACGCCTTCAGGGAGCTTGTCGCGTTCCAGGAGTTCGAGGACGGCCGCGGAGGGTTCGCCCGGGGGCAGCGGGTCAGGGGAGGTCACGGGGCCCGCGTGCAGGCTGGGCACGGCCAGCATGGCAATGAGGCCGCCCACGAACAGCCAGGCGGGAAGCGGAAAAGGTAGAGGGCGTGAGCGCGTAATCCACATGCCTCCATTCAAGCGGGGATCGCCGGACGAAGCAAACATCCGCGCACGGGGGCATCCGAATTGGGGCTCCCGCGCGCGGGCAGAGTCGAGTCGCCGGGGTCAGTGGCGGTCACCGGTGGCCTCTTCGGCCATCTGGTCGTAGCTGGTGTGGCGCACGTCCTTGCCCTTGACGAAGTAGACGACGTACTCGCAGATATTGCGGGCACGGTCGCCGATACGCTCGAGTGACCGGGTGGCCCAGATGATGTCCATCAGGCGCGGCACCGAGTCCGGCGAGGCGGTCATCTGCTTCATCAGCTTCTGGGTGATGGTCTCGTACAGGCTGTCGATCTGGATGTCGAGCTGAGCGACGCGCACGGCCTGTTCGACGTCCATGCGGGCGAAGGCGTCCAGGGCGCTACGGGTCATCTCGCGGGCGTGTTCGCCCATGCTGGCGATATCCGCCATCGGGGCACTGTTGCGGTCGTCGTCGAGCAGGTGCAGGCCCATGCGACCGACCCGTTCGGCCTCGTCACCCATGCGCTCGAGGTCAGTGATGGTCTTGATCACCGCGATCACCAGACGCAGGTCGGAGGCGGTCGGCTGGCGCCTTGCGAGGATGTGGGTGCACTCCTCGTCGATCTCGACCTCCTTGGCATTGACCTGGTAGTCCGAGGTCATGACCTTTTCGGCGAGTTCGACATCGCCCTCGACCATCGCGTGGACGGCATCGGCGAGTTGCTGCTCGACCAGGCCACCCATGGCCATCACCTGCTTGATGATGTCCTCGAGCTCGGCATTGAATTGCTGGGAGATGTGCTGCTTGAAGAAGGTCTTGTCCATTGTGGTGTCCCCTTGTGGTCGCAACGTTAGCCGAAGCGGCCGGTGATGTAGTCCTCGGTCTGCTTCTTCGCAGGCGAGGTGAACAGGGTGTCGGTATCCGCGTACTCGATCATGTCGCCCATGTACATGAAGGCGGTGTAATCGGAGACGCGCGCGGCCTGCTGCATGTTGTGGGTCACGATGACGAGGGAGTAGTCCTTTTTCAGCTCGATCATCAGTTCCTCGATCTTCAGCGTCGCCAGCGGGTCCAGCGCGGAGCAGGGTTCGTCCAGTAGCAGGACCTCGGGGTCGATCGCGATGGCGCGGGCGATCACCAGGCGCTGTTGCTGGCCGCCGGAGAGGCCGAAGGCGTTCTCGTGCAGACGGTCCTTCACCTCGTCCCACAGCGCGGCGCGCTTGAGCGAGGTTTCGACCACCTCATCCAGCTTGCGCCGGTTGTTCACACCTTGCAGGCGCAGCCCGTAGGCGACGTTCTCGTAGATCGACTTCGGAAACGGGTTCGGCTTCTGGAACACCATGCCCACCCGGCGGCGCAGCTCGGGGACATCGACCTTCGGGTCATAGATGTCCTCGCCATCGAGGCGGATGGTGCCTTCGATGCGGGCGGCATCAATCAGGTCGTTCATGCGGTTGAAGCAGCGCAGGAACGTCGACTTGCCGCAACCGGAGGGGCCGATGAAGGCCGTGATGCGGTTCTTCGGGATGCGGATGTCGATGCCGTTGAGGGCCTGGTCCTCGCCATAGTAGAGCTTGAGGTTTTCGGCGGTCAGACAGATGTCCTCGTTGGCCAGCTTCAGCCCGCGATCGGCGCGTTCGTTCTGGGCCACGTTGACGGCCTGGGTGGCGTTGTCACTCATTTTGGGTCACTCCACGAGAAATTCGGTTGGGCATGGGGCATCGCGAAACGGCCAGCGTCGCGGCGAAAGGGCCGGGGTGTCCCGAGCACAGGGGCACTGGCGAGCGATTGCCGCGGGCCCTGTGGGCCCTCGCAATGACGGGGCATTTTGGAAACGTTGTGCATGAGTGCCGGCCTCAGTCGCTGTCGGCGCGGTACTTCTCGCGCAGGTAGTTGCGGATCGAGATCGCGGTCAGGTTAAGCACGATGATCAGCAGGACCAGGATCAGGGCGGTGGCGTAGACCAGCGGGCGTCCGGCCTCGACGTTGGGGCTCTGGAAGCCGACGTCGTAGATGTGGAAGCCCAGGTGCATGAAGGCACGGTCCAGGTGCAGGTAAGGGAAGTTGCCGTCCAGCGGGAGGTTCGGGGCCAGCTTGACCACACCCACCAGCATCAGCGGGGCCACCTCGCCGGCGGCTCGCGCCACGGCCAGGATCAGGCCGGTCATCATGGCCGGGGCGGACAGCGGCACGATCAGGCGCCACAGGGTCTCGGCCTTGGTCGCACCCAGGGCGAGTGAACCGTGGCGGATGCTCGCGCCGATGCGGGTCAGACCTTCTTCGGTGGAGACGATGACCACCGGCAGCGTCAGCAATGCCAGGGTCAGCGAAGCCCAGATGATGGCCGGCGAGCCGAAGGTCGGCGAGGGCAGGGCATCCTGGAAGAAGATCTGGTCGATGTTGCCGCCGACCAGGTAGACGAAGAAGCCCAGCCCGAACACCCCGAAGACGATGGAGGGCACACCGGCCAGATTGTTCACCGAGATGCGAATCGTCCGCACCAGCGGGCCCTGCTTAGCGTATTCCCGCAGGTAGATCGCTGCGAGTACGCCGAACGGGGTCACCACGATGGACATCAGCATGACCATCAAGACGGTGCCGAAGATCGCCGGCAGGATGCCGCCCTCGGTGTTGGCCTCGCGCGGGTATCCGGTCATGAATTCCCAGAAGGCGTGCACGTAGTGCCCGAGCTTCTGCGACACACTCATGTCGTTGGGCCACCAGGCGTTGACCACGTCGGCCAGGGCGATCTCGCGCATTTGCCCCGCGGCCGTTTCGATCATCACCGAGAAGCGAGCGAGTTCGTCCCGCAGTTCGTTGCGCTGCTGTTCGAGTTCCGCGTATTGGTCCTCGAGCTCGGCGCGTTCCGCTTCCAGTTCCTGTTCGCGCTCGGCGCGTTCCTCGATGCTGAGGTCGGTGGCGCGCTCGATCCCGCGCAGGGAGCGGCGGACCTGCTCGATCTGGAAGTTGATCGCACCGATGTCCGAACGGTCGATCCGTTCGATCTCGCGGACGAGTCCGCGGGTCTGCGGAATGATGGCCTCGAATCGCTCGCGGGCGGCATCGCCCTCGGCAACGGCCTCGCCATCGACCCGGAACTCGCGCACGAAACCGTAGAAGTTGCCCCATTGGCGACGCTCCAGGGCCACGGCATCCCGCGGGTAGTGACGGTCGACCATGAAGTCATCGAGGTACCAGCGGAAGTCGCGGCTGTCGACGTCCCGGTTGCCCTGTTTGATCAGGTGACGGACGACGATTTCCTGGTCCTCGGGTACTGCGAAGCCCGCATCGCGCATGGCCTGCGCGGTCATCGTCTCCGAGCGCGAGAACTCGCCCATCACGCGGGTCGACTCGCTTTGTTCGGCGGTCTGGTACTCGAACTCGACCACGTCCGAGGGCCAGAAGAAGGCCAGACCGTTGACCGCGATCATCAGGATCAACCCGAAGACCATCACGATGGAGGCCGCCACGGCGCCGGCATTCAACCAGATCCACGGCGTGCCGGATTTGAACCATTTCGTCATTTGATCGAAACCTGTCGTCGGAGCGGGTTAGAGAGAGCTGTACTTGTTGCGCAGGCGCTGGCGCACAATCTCGGCGATCGTGTTCACGATGAAAGTCATCGCGAACAGGACCAGAGCGGCCAGGAACAGGATGCGGAAGTGCGTGCCGCCGACCGCGGCCTCGGGCATCTCGACCGCAATGTTCGCGGACAGCGTGCGCATGCCCTCGAAGATGTTGAAGTTGACCACCGGCGAGTTGCCGGTCGCCATCAGGACGATCATGGTCTCGCCGACGGCGCGGCCGAAGCCGATCATGACCGCCGAGAAGATCCCCGGGCTGGCGGTCAGCAGCACCACACGCACCACGGTCTGCCAGGGGGTGGCGCCCAGCGCCAGTGAACCCTGGGTCAGGTGCTTGGGCACGTTGAAAACCGCGTCCTCGGAGATCGAGTAGATGGTCGGGATGACCGCGAAGCCCATGGCGATACCGATCACCAGGGCGTTGCGCTGGTCATAGGTAATGCCGTTGTCGGTCAGCCATTGGCGTGCATCACCGCCGAACATCCAGACCTCGATCACCGGGCTCATTGTGACCGCGAACCAGCCCACCAGCAGGATCATCGGGATCAGGAGTGCGGCCTCCCAGCCTGCCGGGATGGCATTGCGCACCGACTGCGGCAGCAGTCGGGTCCAGACGAAGGCCATGGCCAGCATGGACAGCGGTAGCAGGATCAGGATGCTCGCGACCGCCGGCAGGTTGGCCTCGATGAAGGGGGCCAGCCACAACCCGGCGAGGAAGCCGAGGATGACGGTCGGCAGGGCCTCCATCAGCTCGATGCTCGGCTTGGTCAGCGAGCGCATCTTCGGTGCCATGAAGTAGGCGCTGTAGATGGCGCCCATGATCGCCAGCGGGGTCGCGAACAGCATGGCGTAGAAAGCGGCCTTGATGGTGCCGATGGTCAGCGGGACCAGGGAGAACTTGGGTTCGAATTCGTCGGTGGCCGAGGAGGACTGCCAGACGTAATCCCCCTCGGAACGGCCTTCGTACCAGACCTTCTGCCACAGCACGTGGAAGGAGATCTCCGGATGCTGGTTCCACAGGCGCTGGATGTGCCAGGTCTCGGTGTCGTCGACGGCCACCAGCATGCGGTTACGCGGGTCGACATAGACCCGGTGCAATGGGCGTTCGCCAATCTGGCGCTCGATGAGCGTGCGTTGCGAGGTCGGGTAGTGGATCTTGACCCCGCCCTGGTCGTCGGCGGTCACAAAGCCCTTGCGGATGTATTCGGGCTGGGTATTGGTGACCGGACCGGCGTGGCTCGGGAACTCGCGAATGCGGGTAATCCGGTTCACGTTGTCTTCGTCGCGCACCAGCATGTACTGGGCCACGGAACCATCGGATCCACCGACCACGATCGAGACGGTGCCGAGCAGGTATTCCAGCGAGGTGACCTGGGCATCCTCGCCGCGGATCACGCGTTTGGTGTCGTTCAGCGAGGCCTGCGCCGGACGCCGAATGTCATAGGAGTGCAGGCGGCCCTCATTGTCGCCAACCATCATGATGCGCCCGGTGATATCCAGCATCATCCGCGTGGCGGTGGCACCCTCGGGCAGGGACGGCAGGTCATGGGCGCTGCGGCGCACTTCGGTTTCGCCGGTCATCATCGAGGTGGTTTCCTCGAACTGCACCAGGCGGATGCGGCCGTCATCGGTGGCGGCTCCGACGCGTATACCGCTGGAACCGCGTTGGATCCCGACGACCCGGATCGGTTGACCATCGCCGTCCACGTCCAGCAGGGCGGTGTCTTCGTCGCCGAGCGGGAAGTACACCTGCGGATCGTATTCACGACCTTCGGGGGTGAAGCTTTCGTTATATTCGTACTGCAGGGCCAGAACCTGCCCGTTGTCCAGACCCATCGCCAGCAGGCGCGCACGCGGTTCCGCGGCGCTGAAGCTGATGACCGTCGCATCGTCCGGAATGGGCAGGGATTGTTCGCGGACGATCTCGCCCGTTTCCGGGCGGAAGAAGATCGCGCGGCGGTCGTCGGTGATCCGGACGGCCATCTCGCGGTGGCGGTTGACCGCCAGATGAACCGTATTCACGTCGGCCCCGCCAGGGGCTTCATATTCGGTGACCGGGTCCAGCTTGGCACCCTGGAACATCGGCAGGGCTTCGCTCAGCAGGTAGACAAACATCAGCGCCAGGGCTCCGGTGACCGCCACCCCGAAGAAGCCGATGGTGTAGCGGGCCGAGCGATCCTTGGTCCGGCGCCAGCGCTGGAAGCCGGAAGGCTTTGAGGAAAGGGTGGTGGTGGACATTCGGTTCCCCTGGACGTTGCCGGGTGCCGGGTGGCGTTTCGGTTGTGGGGAATGCTAAGCGGCGTATATGACACCGAGATGACAGCAACGTGACAGGCCGTTGACGTCTGCTGTGCTCGACCCTGTAGGAGCCTGCTTGCAGGCGAATGCTCTTTGCCAGCGGCGGGCGCGGGCAGGGGCATTCGCCTGCAAGCAGGCTCCTACACAAAAAAGAAACCCCCGCCAGAGGAACCCCTGGCGGGGGCGTGCGAACGACTTGGCGCTGGGATTATTCCAGGCCGAGGTTCGTGCGCTCGCGTTCGGCAACCGCAGCCGGCAGCGGGATGAAGCCGTCACGTACGACCACTTCCTGGCCTTCCTTCGACAGCACCATCTTCAGGAACTCCGCGGAACGCGGGGTCAGGCCGTCTTCCGGGTGCTTGTTGACCATCACGTAGAGGAAGCGGGCCAGCGGGTAATCGCCGGAGGCCGCGTTCTCGGCGACGGGTTCGTACAGCTCGCCGTCTTCCACACCCAGCGGGATGGCGCGGACCCCGGAGGTCAGGTAGCCGATGCCGGAGTAGCCGATGCCGTTGAGGGACTCGGAGACGCCCTGGACCACCGAGGCGGAACCCGGCTGTTCGTTGATGGCGTTCTTGAAGTCGCCGTCGCACAGCGCGTGCTGACGGAAGTAGCCATAGGTGCCGGAGACCGCGTTGCGGCTATACAGGGTGATGTCGCGGTTGGCCCAGGAGCCTTCCATGCCGAGCTGGCCCCAGCGGGTGATGTCCTCGGCGCCGCCACAGCGACGGGTGGAGGAGAACACGGCGTCGACCTGCTCGATGGTCATGCCTTCGATGGGATTGTCGCGGTTCACGTACACGCCGATCATGTCGATGGCCACCGGGACGGCTGTCATCTGGTAGCCGTGGCGCTGTTCGAATTCGGCGTGTTCGCTGTCGCGCGGCATGCGGGACATCGGGCCGAAGTCGGCGGTCCCTTCGGTCAGGGCGGGCGGGGCGGTGGAGGTGCCGGCGCCCTGGATCTGGATGTTCACATTCGGGTAGAAGTCCTGGAACTCCTCGGCCCACAGCGTCATCAGGTTGTTCAGGGTGTCGGAGCCGATGCTCGACAGGTTGCCGGAGATCCCGGATACGGCGCTGTATTCGGGGAGATCCGGATCAACATCGGCCATCGCCGGGCTGATGGCGAGGGCGGCGGCCGCGGCGGCGGCGAGAATCGTGCGCTTGAACAGCATAGGTGTACTCCCTGGTGCTTGCTTGAAAGGTTGCTCGGACCCGGTTGGTCCTTGATGGGGGATTATCGGGAGGCTTGCTTGCAGTTCGGTGACGCACACGTGACAGACGTGTGACATGTTGGTCGACGGGCGCGACCGGGCAGCGTCCTGCTAGGCAATGTCCTGCTAGGCGGTGTCCTGGGAGGACGCTTCGGTGCGGCGGGTTCGGCTCAGGGGGAACAGGCAGGTGAAGCGGCTGCCCTGGCCGACCTGACTCTCGATTGCAAGGTGGCCGTCGTGGCGGGCGAGCACATGCTTGACGATCGCGAGCCCGAGCCCGGTGCCGCCGCGGGACTGGGTGCGCCCGGCATCGACGCGGTAGAAGCGCTCGGTCAGGCGGCCCAGGTGATGGCTGGCAATCCCCGGACCGGCGTCCTCGACGATCAGGCGTGCCCCGTCGGCGTCGGCACGCCATCTCACGGTGATCGTGGTCCCGCCGGGGGTGTATTTCACGGCATTGAACAGCAGATTGGCGCAGGCCGAGCGCAGTTCGTCCGGGTTGCCCTGAAACTCCAGTTCCGGGTCTGCCTCCAGTGTGATCTGGTGTGCCTCGCTTCCCGAGAGGAGGCGTGCCTCTTCAACAAGCTTCTTGAGCATCGGATACGGATTGAACCAGTCCTGTGGGCCGGTGGTTTCTCCGGTCTCCAGGCGCGATAGCAGCAGCAGGTCGTCCACCAGCAACTTCATGCGTTCGGACTGTTCACGCAGCATCTGCACCGAGCGCGCCAGTTGCGGCTGGTCCTCCAGTTCATCCTCGAGGCTCTCGGTGACGCCATAGAGCACGGTGAGTGGGGTGCGCAGTTCGTGCGAGACATTGGCGATGAAGTCGCGGCGCATCACCTCGAGCCGGTGCAGGTGGGTGGTGTCGCGGGCCAGCAGCAAGTACTGGGCGTCGCCGTAGGGGAGCATGCGCATCTCCAGCTGACGGTCGCTGTCCAGGGGGCAGGGGACGGTGACCCGGGCCAGGGATTCGCGGGCGCGATCCATGAAGGTCAGGAACTCCGGGTGGCGCAGCAGGTGGGTGATGCGCTGGCCCTCGTCCCGTGGCCAGTGCAGGCCGAGTAGCTGGCAGGCCATGTCGTTGAGCCATTCGATGCGCAGGTCATCGTTCAGGATCACGACCGCGTCGGGCATCGCCCGCGCTGATTCGCGGTAGCGCTCCAGCAACTGACGCAGACGGTGGACGCGGTTCTCGTGGCGTTTCCGGCGGCGGTAGAGATGATCGAAGATCACCCCCCACAGGCCGCGTACGTCTGGTGGGTCGGCACGGCCGCCGCGGCGCAGCCAGGTCTCCAGCCACAGCAGGTTGGCGATATTCCAGGCCAGCGCGGCGCCCAGCAGGAAGGCCACTGTCGGCCAGAATTGGCCCGTGGCCCAGCCGAGCACCAGGATCGGCAGCGCGATCAGCAGGCTGGTAATGAGGATGTCGGGCCAGGTGTTGCGAGGCTGCACGTGAGCCGCCGAAGTCAGGGGGTTTGCGAGAAACGGTACCCCGAACCGCGTACGGTTTGCACCAGGTGGTCGTGGCCGGTGTCGGCCAGTGCCTTGCGCAGGCGGCGGATATGCACGTCCACTGTGCGTTCTTCCACGTAGACGTTGGTACCCCATACCTTGTCCAGCAACTGTTCGCGGCTGAACACCCGGTCCTGATGGGTCATGAAGAAGTGCAGCAGGTTGTATTCCGTCGGGCCCATGCTGATGGCCGCGCCGTTGCCGGTGATGCGGTGCGAGACGGGATCCAGGCGCAGGCCCTCGATCTCGATCGGTTCCTCGCTGGTGGTGGGCGAGGTGCGGCGCAGCACGGCCTTCATGCGCGCGACCAACTCGCGCGGCGAGAACGGTTTGGTTACGTAGTCGTCGGCGCCGACATCCAGGCCGCGCACGCGGTCTTCTTCCTCGCCGCGGGCAGTCAGCATGATCAGCGGGATGTCCTTGGTGACGGGGCTGGTCTTGAGCGTACGCGCCCAGTCGATGCCGCTGATGTCCGGCAGCATCCAGTCCAGCAGGATCAGATCCGGTGGGTCTTCCAGCAAGAGGGATTTTGCCGAGCGGACATCTCCGGTCTCGCGGACCTCGTAGCCCGCCTTCTGGAACGGCAGCTGCAGCATCTCGCGGATCGCTGCATCATCTTCCACCAGCAGAATTCGAGTGGCCATGGCCCCGTCTCGTGATTACCTGGTCAGCATTAGATAACAGGCATGTTACAGGCGTGTGAACGAGAGGTGGTGCGGCGGCAACCCGCCTGTGGCGTGTTCGGGCGGCTCGCGCCCGATCATCGTGGATGACGAGCGATGAGTAACCGCTAAGGGTGGGCGCCGAGTTCGAAGCGTTCGTCACCGTGCAGGAAGATCATGCCGTCGTGGTGCGGCGAGCGGGCGAGCTGCTGACGGATGGCCTGTTCGTGGCCGGGCTTGAGATGGGTAATGGCAATGCGCGGGCGGTGCTGCAGCTGTGCCAGGTCCTCGCCCAGGTGCTGCGGGGTGTAGTGCTTGGCCAGGTCCGCCATGTTCTCCATCTCGTCTGGAAGGCCGGTCTCGATCATCAGCAGATCGAGGTGGGGCAGGGCGTTCAGCGCGGGCCAGAGCAGGTGCGAGGAGGTCGTGTCGCCGCTGAAGGCGAAGGCGGCTCCGTCGCTGTTGGTGACGCTGTAGCCGACCGCGGGCACGGTATGGCGGGCGGGCAGCACCTGGATCTCGCGATGTTCCACTGCGACGCTGTGTCCGGGTTGCAGCGACTCCAGGCGGATCAATGGCTGATCGGGCCGTGGCAGACGGGTGAAGTCCGGCCAGATCACCCAGTTGAAGACGTGATCGCACAGGGCCTTGAGTGTTGCCGGGAGGCCGTGGACGTGGATGGGCGGGGCATCCGGACTGTAGACCATATCCGCCAGCATCGGGAGGAAGGCGATATGGTCCAGGTGCGAGTGGGTCAGGAAGACATGGCGAATGCGCCGCAGCTCCTCCAGGGTCAGATCGCCCACGCCACTGCCCGCGTCGATAAGGATGTCGTTATCGATGAGGATGGATGTGGTACGCCGGCCCGGGCCAATCCCGCCACTGGCGCCAAGGATGCGAACGGACAAACTCATGTCGGACAGTATATCGAGCGAGCAGCGGGCCGTCGTGTGGCCAGACCCGCGCGCCAGAGGCTGGGGTCGGTCGCCCCGGGTCGTTGGAGGTGGGTGACGGACATGCCCTAATGCTAGACCGGGTCCAGGCCCCAGTTCCGTGACGTGCGGCGCGAAAAGGTGATCCCGAGGCATGGCGGGGCGTCTCGTGAATCTTGTGCGGGCGGGGCTTCCCGCCACCCGGTGGAGTTGCTAGAATGCGCGTCCTGTTTGGGGCGGTAGCTCAGCTGGGAGAGCGTCGCGTTCGCAATGCGAAGGTCGGGAGTTCGATCCTCCTCCGCTCCACCAAACACCAAGGAAAAGGCCTGCTTTCGCAGGCCTTTTCCTTTTTCAGGGTTGGCTGCGCAGGTGGCGTCGTGTTGCCATGGCGGCCTTTACCGGGGCCGGGCGCGCGAACGGCTCGGGTTCGTGGTCGTTCACGAGCCGGGCCAGGGATGCGGCGGGAAGCGGGCGGCTGCACAAGTAGCCCTGCCAGGCATCGCAGCCCTGCGCGGCCAGAAACGCGCGTTGCGCCTGGGTTTCAACTCCCTCGGCGAGCACATCCAGCCCCAGGTTATGGGCCATGTCGATGATGGTCATGGCCAGCTCGGCGTCGTTGCGGTCCTCTGGCAGGTCGCGCACGAAGGTTTGGTCGATCTTCAGGATGTCGATCGCGAATTCCTTCAGGTAGGCCAGCGACGAATACCCGGTGCCGAAGTCGTCGATGGCCAGTGCCACGCCCAGATGCTTGAGCTGTTGCAGGGTGCCGCGGGTCGTGTCGGCCTGTTCCATCAGGGTGCTTTCGGTGAGCTCCAGGGTCAGGCGTTGCGCGGGGAGTCCGGATTCGTTCAGCACCTGGCGGAGCTGATGGAGCAGGCCCGGTGCGGCGACCTGGCGGGCCGACAGGTTGACCGAGACCTCCAGCGGCGGCAGGCCCTGACGATCCCATTCCACGACCTGGCGGCAGGCCTCGCGCAGGACAAAATCCCCGATGGCGGTGATCAGGCCCGTTTCCTCGGCCAGCGGTATGAATACGTCCGGCGCGATCAGGCCGCGTTCGGGGTCCCGCCAGCGCACCAGGGCCTCGATCCCGGTGATCTTCCCGGACGTCATGTGTACCTGAGGCTGGTAGAACACCTCCAGTTCGTTCTGGACCAGGGCGTGCCGCAGCCGGTTCTCGATCTCCAGGCGCTGGTTGGCGGCATCGGTGAGTGCGGTCCGGTAAAAGCGGAAGGTGTTGCGCCCGGCGTCCTTGGCCTCGTACATCGCCGCATCCGCCTGGGTGAGAAGCTCACCGGCTTCGGTGGCGTCCTCCGGGAACAGTGCGATACCGATGCTCGCGCCTACCTGCAAGTTGGTCCAGCCACCGACGGCAAAGGGTTCGGCTATGAGGTCCAGCAGCTGCCGGGCGCGGGCCTCCAGCTCTTGATGTTCTGCGGCGTCGTCGATTACCGCGATGAATTCGTCGCCCCCAATCCGGGCCACGGTGCGAGCCTTGAAGCGCGTCTTCAGGCGCTCGCCCAGGATTTGCAGGAGGTCATCGCCGACGCGGTGGCCGAGGCTGTCGTTGATGTTCTTGAAGCGGTCCAGATCCACGAACAGGATGGCCACCAGGCCATCCCGCCGGCGAGCCTGTTGCATGGCCTCGTCAAGGTGCTCCTGCAGCAGCGTGCGGTTGGGCAGTCCGGTCAGCGGGTCATGCCCCGCCTGGTACGCCAGGCGAGCTTCGTGTGCGCGCAGGCGGCCCTCCGCCGCGCGGCGTTGCTCTACCTCCAGTGAAAGCCGCCGGTTCAGACGCCGGTAGTAGAGCGCCGCCAACCCACCCAGCAGCAATAGTCCCGCCATCAAGCCGAGCAGGACCTCTGGCCGAGCCTCCCAGTAGGCGCGCAGGGTGATTGCCACGGTGCGGTCGTAGGGCGGGCGGCCGAGTTCTTCCAGGAGTTCGTGTACCGCCCCGTAGGACAACGGGGCCGACCAGCCGTGGTAGCCGCCTTCGCGCGCCGCGGGGTGATCCGCGGGCAGGCTCAGCAGGGCGATCGTCACGGCTTCGGCCAGTTGGTCAGGGGTGTGCCCAAGGCGCGAGAACGGCCATTCGGGGTAAAGCCGGGTGGAGTGGGCAAATGGGAACCCTGCCGTCTTGCGGGGCGCCAGTACACGCAGGGTGTCGGCGGGCAGGTCGCCCGATTGCAGCCGTTCCTCCAGCACACCGGTGCGCACCATGCCGGCGTCGGCCTCGCCGTTTAGCAAGCCCTCGATCACCCGGTAGTGGGGCATGCCCGTGTAGTGAACCGATGCCAGGTCCTCGAATGGATCCACGCCAGCGTTGCGCAGGGCCCCGTAACCGGCCAGCCAACCGCCGAGAGAGTCTTCTTCCACCACCAGCAACCGTTGCCCGCGGAGGTCATCCAGTGACTGGAGGTCATTGCGTTCGTCGAGGACCAGGATCGTCCCTCCGAACTGACGAATGGGCTGACCTTGCTCCTCGGCGATGAGGGTGGCCAGGCGGGTGATGCCTTGTTGCGCTTCCAGGCGCACGTAATGGCCGGTGTTGGTGAGGACGAAATCGACGTCCCCGGTGGCGACGGCCTGCTCCAGGTCCGGATAGTTAAGTGCCTGAATGCGAAATTCGGCCGCGTCTACCTGCGTGCTCAGGTAATCAGCTGTGGGTTGCCACTGGGCTGTGGTCTCTTCGGCATCGCGAAAGGCCAGCACGCCGATGGTGTATACGCTGGCGCCGTCACTGTCTGCCGCCATTGCGGGCGCGGCAACGGACAGGCTGATCAGCAGGATCAGCAGACGGGGCAGGGTGGCTAGATAGCGCATCGGCAAGAGCCTACTATGCGAAGGGACTTGCCGTACACGTTGGGGCGCGAACGGGAGCTGGGATACCGGCTCGCGGGAAAGGGCGGTCACACGGCGCGCCTCGCCGCCGCGTGACCGATGGGGCACGCTACCAGCTCTTGTAGGGCAGGAACTTGCCGTTCCAGGTGATCTTCACACGGTCGCCCTTCGGGTCCTCGACCTTGTCGATGTCCATGGTGAAGTCGATGGCGCTCATGATGCCGTCACCGAATTTCTCGTGGATCAGCGCCTTCATGGTGTCGCCGTAGACGTTGATCGCCTCGTAGAAGCGATAGATCACCGGGTCGGTGGGGATGGTCTTGTCCCAGGTCTTGTGCGGGAAGGCCTGCAGCGCCTGCGAGACCTCGGGGCCGAGACCGAGGAAGGTCGCCAGCTTGTCGGCCTGGTCGCCCTCCAGGTGGTTCATGCCGTAGCAGGCGGAGGTCACGTAGACCTCGTGCAGCCCGGTGGCCTCGGCGATCGCGGCCCAGGTGGTTCCGCGGTTCTCCTTGGCCTCGAGGATGGTGGTGGTCATGGCGCTCTTGCTGAGACTCATCATGTGCTCCTTGAATGCGATGGATGGACTGGGGGGTCAGACCGCGCGAACCATGCGCGGGCCGGGTTCGGGGTTGGACTCGGGCTTGGCCGGGTTGACGCTGCGCGGGCTGTGACGCGGATTGTCGCCACGCGCGGCCGCCTCCTGGGCCTTGGCAGACATCACCTTGGCGCCCTCGACGAGGAAGTCGACCAGATGGTTGCGGATCGGGTAATAGGCCTCTTCCTGGTGCAGCGTGGCCCGTGTGCGTGGACGAGGGATGTCGATCTTGACCGACTCGGCGACCTGGGCATGCGGCCCGTTGGTCATCAGCAGCACGCGGTCGGCAAGCAGGATCGCCTCGTCCACGTCGTGGGTGATCATGAACACGGTCTGGTGGGTCTCCGACCAGATCTTCAGCAGCTCCTCCTGGATGACCCCGCGGGTCAGGGCATCCAGGGCCCCGAAGGGCTCGTCCATCAGCAGCAGCTTGGGTTCGATGGCGAAGGCCCGGGCGATGCCGACGCGCTGGCGCATGCCGCCGGAGAGCTGCGAGGGCTTGCGGTCCATCGCATCGTCCAGCCCGACCATGTGCAGGTAGCGCTCGGCGTGTTCCAGGCGTTTCGCCTTGCTCCAGTTCGGCCAGCGGGCGCGCACCGCGAACATCACATTGTCGCGTGCCGACAGCCACGGCAGCAGGCTGTGGTTCTGGAAGATCACGCCCTGGTCGAGGCTGGGGCCGGTGATCTCCTTGTTGTCCATGATTACGTTGCCGTCGGTCGGTGTGGCCAGCCCGGCGAGCACGTTCAGGATGGTGGACTTGCCGCAGCCGGAGTGACCGATCAGGCAGACGAACTCGCCCTTGTTGATGGTCACGTCCACGCCCTCGAACACGGTCATCAGTTCGCTGGAGTCGGGCTGCGGGAAGCGCTGGCTAAGGTTCTCGATTTCGAGGAATCCCTTGCTCATGATTGGTCTCCTGGTTGGGCTGCGCCGACTCAGTCGGCGTAGCGCACGAATTTGGTGGCCTGGGCGAGGGAGGCATCCAGCAGGAAGCCGACGATGCCGATCATGATGATCGCGAAGATCACGCTGGCGAGATCGAGGTTGTTCCACTCGTTCCAGATGTAGTAGCCGATGCCGGTGCCGCCCACGAGCATCTCGGCGGCGACGATGACCAGCCAGGCGATGCCGATGGAGATGCGCATGCCGGTGAGGATGGTCGGGGCCGCGGCAGGCAGGATCACGGTGAACGCGGTGCGCAGGTTCGACAGTTGGTGGGTCTTGGCCACGTTCAGCCAGTCATTGCGCACCGAGGCCACGCCGTAGGCGGTGTTCACCAGCATCGGCCAGATCGAGCAGATGAAGATCACGAAGATCGCCGACATGTTCGAGTCGCGGATCACGAACAGGGCGAGTGGCATCCAGGCCAGGGGCGAGATCGGCTTGAGGATCTGGATGTACGGATCGAACGCCTTGTTGAGCAGCGGCGACATGCCGATCACGAAGCCGAGCGGGATGGCGATCAGCGCGGCCAGGGCAAAGCCCAGCAGGACCCGGTAGATCGAATAGGCCAGCTGGATCCCGATGCCCTTGTCGTTCGGGCCCGCGTCGTAGAACGGGTTGCTCAGTTCGCTGAAGGCGTGGCTGAACACCTGGGTGGGGGCCGGGATGCCGCTGCTGGAACTGCGATCGGTCCCGCCCCCCATCAGTTGTTCGTATTCGCTCAGCTCGCCCTGCTGCGGCGCGAGGACCTCCGGGGCGGTGGCCAGCTGCCACACGCCCAGGAAGACCACGAGCATCACCAGCGAGAGGACGGTCGCCCGGAAGTTGAGATTGCTCAACATGGCTTAGCTCCTGCGGATGTCGAAGCTGTCGAGATAGCCTTCCGGGTCGGTGTAGTCGAACACCTTCCCCATGATCTCGAAGTTCTTGTAGGTGTCGCTCGGCGCTTCGTAGCCCAGCTCGGTCATGACCTCAGCGCACTCGCTGGCGAGGAAGACGTCTTCCGCGAGGCGGTTGTAGTCGAAGTCGCGATCCACATAGCCCCAGCGCTTCATCTGGGTGAGGATCCAGGTGGCCATCGAGTGCCAGGGGAAGGGGTCGAAGTCGATCCGGTGCGGGTCGTTCTTGACCTCGCCCAGCCCGTCCGCGTAACGCCCGGTCAGCACCTGCTCCACCACCGATTGCGGCTGGTTGAGATAGGCACGCGGGGAGATGGCCTCGGCGATCTCGGCGCGGTTGTTGATGTCGGAGCTGTACTGGGTGGCCTCGATCAACGCGCGGAACAGGGCGCCGAAGGTGTTCGGGTGCTCGTCGGCGAAGGCGGCCGAACAGGCGAAGGCGCAGCACGGGTGGCCGTCCCAGATCTCCTTGGTCAGCATGTGAATGAAACCGATGCCGTCCCAGACCGCGCGCTGGTTGAAGGGGTCGGGGGCCAGGTAGCCGTCGACGTTCTCGGCACGCAGGTTGGCGACCATCTCCGGCGGCGGCACGACGCGGATGCTGATGTCGCGATCGGGGTCCAAGCCGTGTTCCGCGACGTAGTAACGCAGCAGGAAGTTGTGCATGGAGTACTCGAAGGGCACGGCGAAGGTGAAGCCCTTCCAGTCCTTGGGATCGCGCTTGTCCTTGTGCTTGTTGTGCAGGGTGATCGCCTGACCGTTGATGTTCTCCACCGCCGGCATGATGTAGTGCTCGCGCGAGGAGCCGGAGCCCAGGGTCATCGATAGCGGCATCGGCGAGAGCATGTGCGAGGCGTCGTACTCACCGGACAGCGACATGTCGCGGGCCACCGCCCAGCCGGCGGTCTTGATCACGTCGACATCCAGGCCATGGCGCTCGTAGAAGCCCATGGGGTGGGCCATGATGATCGGCGTGGCGCAGGTGATCGGGACGAACCCGACGCGCAGCTTGGTCTTTTCCAGCGGGCCGCCGTCCTTGATGGCGGCCTTGACCTTGTCCAGCGGCAGGATGGAGCCCAGGGCCGCAGCCACCGTGCCGCCCCCGATCATCTGCAGGAAGCGGCGGCGGTTGATCTCGTTGTGGCCGAACATGCCGCGGACGATGGCGCTCTCCACTGCGCGATCGACCATGGCCTCGTCGCTCAGGTCCTCGCCGGTGGCGTGGGCATCGGCCTGTACGGGCTCATGGGTGGCGCGTCGTTCCAGTTTCTCTTCCAGGTCCGGGGACGCGGTGTCGAAGCAGCTGCAGCTGCCGGGACCGGTGTGCCCGTGGCGGCAGCTGGAGCCATGGCGCAGGTCGGCGTTGGCGTCAAAGGGATCGTGAAGACTCTTGGTCGGCATGGTCGGCTCTCCTCGTGGGTCGAATCGATGCGGGCATCGTTGCCGCGCATGTCGAGGGTCATTGCAGGTGCCATGCCAAGCGTGGGGAATGGGCCGCCCTGGCGGCGTGCGAGAGCCGGGGGGCGGACCATTGGTCGGCATTGTCGACGAAGCGGACAAAAGGTCCGCTGGTGTCTGAGCGGTGGGCCTAAGTGGTTTCTATGCCGAGCTTTTTCAGGCGATAGTGCAATTGCCGCGGGGTCAGGCCCAGGTCCATCGCGGCGCGGGTCTTGTTGCCCCCGGTCTGCTCGATCGCGCGCTTCAGGCGCTCCGCCTCGGTGGCGTGCACGCGCTGATATGGGCGCACCGCGCTGGTGCAGGACGCGCCGGAAGAGGGCAGGGTTCGGGACTCATTGTGCCGCGATGGTGCCGGTGAATGCTCGTCGCGGAGGCCGTGCCCCTCGCCCTCGAACGGGCTGATGCGGGATTCCTCGTGCAGGATCTCGTCGATCAGCGGCGTGCCGATGCGGCCGTCGGTGGACAGCAGCACGGCGCGCTCCAGTACGTTCTCCAGCTGGCGGATGTTGCCCGGCCAGTCGAAGGCCTCCAGGCGCTCCAGCACGCCCTCGTCCACGAGCACGTTCCAGCCATGCAGGTGGGTATAGCGGTCGAGGAAGTGGCGGGTGAGCAGGCGGATGTCGCTGGCGCGGTCGCGCAGGGCGGGCATGTGCAGCGGGATGACGTTCAGGCGATAGAACAAGTCGAGCCGGAAACGCCCGGCATTCACCGCTGCCTGCAGGTTCTGGTGGGTGGCGGCGATGATGCGCACGTCCACCGGGAGATCGCGGTTGCCGCCAATGGGCTGGACCATCCGTTCCTGCAGCACACGCAGGATCTTCGACTGCAACGCCTCCGGCATGTCGCCGATTTCGTCCAGGAACAGGGTGCCACCATCGGCCAGGGCGATCTTGCCGGTTTTGGCGCTGGAGGCGCCGGTGAAGGCCCCTTTCTCGTGGCCGAACAGTTCGGATTCCAGCAGGTCGGCGGGGATGGCGGCGCAGTTGATGGAGATGAACGGCTTCGCATTGCGCTGGCTGATCCGGTGGATCATGCGCGCGATCTTCTCCTTGCCGGTGCCGGAGGCCCCGGTCACGAGCACCGTGGCCTGGGTGTCCGCGATGCGGTGGACCTGCTTTAGGACGTGCCGCAGGGCCGGGCTCTCGCCGAGGATGCCGTACTGCCCGCCCTGGGTATCCAGGGCACTCTTGAGGTAGCGGTTCTCCGAGACCAGCTCGGCGGTGCGCTCGGCGATCAGCTGATGGATGCGCAGCACCTGGCCGATCATGCTCGCGATCACCCGCAGCAGGTTCAGGTCGTCCTGGAACTGGCGCGAACGGCGTCGCAGCCGGTGCACACCCAGCACGCCGATGGCGTGCTCGTCCTGGACGATGGGCACGGCGATGTAGGCGACGGTCTCCTGCGGCAGGGTGGAACGGTCAATGGCGCGCGCGAGGTATTCGGGCTCGTTGTCGATGTCCTGGATCAGGGCGATCTGGCCGGTTTTCATGACGCGCCCGGTGACGCCCTCGCCGAGGCTGTAGCTGCCGCGGTCGCGCTCGGCATCGGTCAGGCCGTAGGCGTGGCGGATGCGCAGCTGGCCGCTGTTCGGATCCGGCAACAGGACGCGGCCGCGGTTGAGTCCCAGTAGCTGGGACATCATCCCGAGGATGCGGTAGATCGCGGCATCCGGGTCGCCGGAGCGGCCCATGAGCTTGGCAACCTCCAGCAGCAGGGTGATCTCCTGCTCCCGGGTGGCCAGGTCCGGTGGGGTCGAATCGGATATGCGGTGGAGTGCCATGCCGTGGGTTATGCAGAAAGCCTGCCAGTGTGGCAACGACGTGTTGGTGGGCGTTCGGGGGCGTTTGACAGGGTCGGGATGACGCGGTTGCCTCGAGGCGGGGCAGGGCCTTGCACTGTTGGGTTGCGCTTGCCCGCTTTGCGGGCGCACAAAAAGGCCCGGCCAGGAATGGCCGGGCCCGGGCATGGCCTGGAGGGATCAGCCCTCCGCGTGATAGCTGCTGCGTTTGATCAGGCGTACGCAGATGGCGTCGAGCATGTAGCCGATGATGCCGATGACCAGGACAAATGCGGCCAGTTTGTCGTACTCCAGGGTGTCGCGGGCATCGTTGATGGCGTAGCCCAGCCCCGAGGTGACGCCCAGGTACTCGGCCGGCACCAGTACGATCCAGGCCACACCCACCGCCAGGCGGATCCCGGCGAACACATCCTGGGCGATCGCGGGCATCACGATGTAGCGCAGGGTGTGGTACGGATTGGCGCCCAGGTTGTTGCCCACCTTGAGCCACATCGGATCGATGCGCTGCACCCCGTGCGCGGTGGCGTAGGTAATGGGCCAGACCGCCGCGATGGCGATCAGGAAGATGATCGCCGCATCCCAGGTGGCGAAGGCCAGTACCGCGACCGGCATCCAGGCCAGCGGCGAGATCATCCGCAGGAACTGGAACGGGACGTGGGTGACCTGCTTCAGCGTCAGGAAGTAGCCGATCATTACGCCCAGCGGCACGCCGATGGCAATGGCGTAGGCCAGGCCCCAGCCCACGCGGTACAGGCTGGACTCGATCGGCGACCACACGGCCCCGGAGCTGACGATGTCCCAGAAGGCCGCCAGCGTGGGCCCGGGGGCGAAGCTGGCGAAGGCCATCGTGTCCTCGTTGTTGCCGATGGCCCAGCCGCCCCAGTACCACAGGGCGAACAGGCCGGCGATGCCGAGCGCCGGATACTGCAGGGCCCGGCGGCCGCGGTCCGCGAGCCGCAGGAGCGGCATGAGCCGCTCCACGGTCGCGGTGTCGGCGGAGAGAGTGGCTTCGCGGTTCATAGCACCACCACCTCCTCGCGGGCATAGGGCGAATCCATGTCCACGCCCGGGGCGCCCTGCCAGGCGGTGTGCGTCTCCATCGCCTTGCGCACGAAGTCGTAGTTCACCAGGTCATCACTTACGAAGTCCGGGTCCAGGCCTTCGAGGAAGGTGGTGTCGCCGCCGACCAGCGTCTCGTTCATCGCGCCGACCAGCATCTTGGTGGCCGACGGGTAGGGCCAGGGCGAGAAGTCGATGCGGCCGTTCTCCCATTCGGGGTGACGGATCGCGCCGCTGTCGGCGTAGGTGCTGTCGTCGTGGTAGTTCGTCATCGCACGTTCCACCACGTTGGCGGGCATCGGGAGATACCCCTTGCCATCGCGCGAGAGCATGGTGGCGACACTCTTCTTGTCTTCCTGGATCGTGCCCTGGGCGCGGACCACGGCGTTCATCACCTTCTGGGTCCACTCCGGCTCGCGGTCGGTCAGGCGCTCGTTCATGCACACCACGCAACAGGGGTGGTTCTTCCAGATGTCGCCGGTGAAGCGCAGCACGTTGCCGCGCGCCAGCAGCTCGCCGGCGGCGTTGAACGGCTCGGCCACGATGTAGGCATCGATGGAACGGGCGGCCAGCGCCGGGGGCATGTCCGGCGGCGGCATGATCATCAGGTTCACCTCGTGCGCCTCCAGGGCCGAACCCTGGTCGCGGATCACCGGGGTCAGGCCGGCGTCGCGCAGGGCCATCTGCATGACCACGTTGTGCATGGAATACCAGTAAGGCACGGCCACGCTCTTGCCGCCGAGATCGGCGAAGCTCTGTACATCCACATGGCGGCCGGTCACCACGGCCGAGCCGTTGGTGTGGGCCCAGGACATGATCTTCACCGGGAAGTCGTTCTGGTAGCGCATCCACAGCGGGATGGGCTTGAGCAGGTGCACGAGGTTGAAGCGGTTGGCGGCGAAGGACTCGATCAGCGGCGACCAGCCGCGAATCAGGGTCGGGTCGGCGACCTCCAGCCCTTCGTCCTCGAAGTAGCCTTCGGAGTGGGCGACCAGCAGGGCGGCCGCGTCGGTGATCGGGATGTAGCCGATGCGCACGACGCCGTCGAAGTCGCTGACGACGCCTTCGGGCTCTTCGAGGCTCCCGGGTTCGGCCCCGAACAGGGAACCGGGCAGGGCAAGCCCGCTCCCGGCCAGGCCGCCGACGGCGGCGGTACGCAGGAAGTTGCGACGGGAGAAGCTGCGATCCAGCAGCCGGTCCAGTTCGCTGTCGATGTCGTGGTGGTTGTCGCAGTTGCACATGGTGGCGGTTCCTCGCTCGGGTTCGGGGCAGTGGTGGAGATGGATCAGGCGGCGCGTACGCGTGCCCGGGATTCTGTAGAGGCCGATTCGGCGTGTTCGCTTTCGGTCTCGGGCGTCTGGGCTTCGGAGTCGTCCTTCGTAGCGGCCGGGGTGCGGGTGGCGCCGAAGTAGCCCATCAGTTCGGCCTTGCGGTCGACGAAGGCCTGGCTATTGCGATCGCGCGGGTGGGCAATGTCGATCGGTAGTTCGGCGGTGATGGTCCCCGGGTTGGAGCCCATGACCAGCACGCGGTCGGCCATGGCGACGGCCTCTTCGATGTCGTGGGTGACGAACACCACCGAGATCCCGCGCTCCCGGGCCAGGCGGGTGACTTCGTCCTGCAGGGCGACGCGGGTGAAGGCGTCCAGGGCCGAGAACGGTTCGTCGAGCAGCAGCAGTTCGGGGTCGGTGGCCAGGCTGCGGGCCAGGGCGACGCGCTGTTGCTGACCGCCGGAGAGCGACTGCACGTTGACCTCGGCCTTCTCGCTCAGGCCCACGGTCTCCAGCAGCTGGTCGATGCGTTCGCGCATGTCGGTCTTGCGGCCCTGGAAGATCAGGCCCAGCGAGGCGTTCTTGCGCACCGTCATCCAGGGGTAGAGCGAGGGCTTCTGGAACATCATGTTCCAGCGCGGGCTCGGCTTGATGACCTGGTGGCCGTTGATTCGCACGCAGCCTTCGCTCGGCAGCAGGAGCCCCGCGAGCATGTGCAGCAGGGTGGACTTGCCGCAGCCACTCTGGCCGATCAGGGCGACGGTCTCGCCCGGTGCGACGGTGACCTGGATGTCCTTGAGCGTGGGGGCTTCCTGCCCGGGATAGTGGTGGGTGATGTAGTCGATGGAGATGGCGGCGCCCATGGCGTTTCCCTCTTGACCTTCGTTCATGAGCCGCCGGATGGATCGGGTCGGCGGCGCGTTCAAGGGGGTTCCTTACAAGGGGCGTGCCAAACCCGTCGTGTTGCCCGGGAATTTCGTCCGGCCCGGGGGCGAAACGGCGCGCTGGTGCGCAATACAGGGAGCGGCGAACGAGGCATCGCAGGAGCGGTGGGATCCGGCGCGGGGAGTGAGGAGTGGACAATCCGGACAATTCGGACCAATTCGAGTGGACAAAGCGGACGGATTGTCCGACCGGGAATGGGTTGGATTCGGGTGGACCGGCTGGAAATGGCTTTGTGGTGCGGTCCGCACGGTTTTGGCACGGCTTCTGCACCGGGCTGGACGACCCGGTCGAAAGCCGGGGATCGACGAATCCAAACCATCAGGAGCACCACCATGTCTGCAGCCGAAGCCACCACCTCCCTGTCCGTCAACGGCCTGGAGCCGATCGACCAGAATGGCCTCAACAACCTCGCCGCCAAGGGCAAGGCCAACCCCGAGAACATCGTGACGCTGAAGGCCACCACGGTCTGTGAGGGCAAGTTCCGCAACCTGACCTTCGTGCGTGATCTGGAGGCCCACGTGATCGACGAGCCGCCGCATCTGCTGGGCGACGACACCGCGCCGAACCCCTCCGAAGCCGCGCTGGCCAGTCTGGGCGCCTGCCTTTCGGTGGGCATGCACGCCAACGCCGTCGATCGCGGCATCACGCTGACCAAGCTTGAGCTGACCCTGGAGGGCGACATCAACGTGACCGCCGTATGGGGCGTCGGGGACACCGACGTGAACAAGCACCTCGGCTTCTCCGATATCCGCGTGAAGGCGAACCTGGAAGGAGATGCCAGCGAGGAGCAATTGAAGGAGCTGGTCGCCCACGCCGACTTCTGGTCGCCGGTCGCCAACACCATGCGCAACCCGGTCAAGCTCAGCGTCGAGCTGGCCTGAGCCCGGTCCTGCTGCCCAACGGGAGTAAACCCCAATGCTTGAAACCCGCACTCAAGACGTGACGGGGGTATCGCCGGCCGCAGGGCCGGCGGATGCCGATGCCGCGCTGCGGGCGCTGGTGGAGCGCGATCTCGCTCCGCTGACCGCCCGTATCGATCGCGAAGGCCTGTACCCCGAAGATTTCCTGCGCGAGGCCGGTCGCCTCGGCGCCTTCAACCGCCACCTGGCCAGTCAGAACGCCAGCGGTACCACGGATATCGCCAGTGCCATCCGCGCGACCGAGGTGATCTCGGCCGAGTGCATGACCACCGGCTTCGTGGCCTGGTGCCAGAACGCCTGTGCCTGGTACGTGGAGAACAGTGGCTCGGACACCCTGAAGCGCGAGGCTTTGCCGAAACTGGCGAATGCCGAGGCGCTGGGCGCGACCGCGCTGTCCAATCCGATGAAGTGGTTTGCCAATATCGAGGACCTGAAGCTCTCCGCGGAACGCGTGGACGGAGGCTATGTGGTCTCCGGTGCGCTGCCCTGGGTCTCCAACCTGGGTGAGGATCATTATTTCGGCGCGATCTTCCGCACGACCGGCGAGAATCCACGGCCGGTGATGGCGCTGATCAATTGCTCCGATCCCGGCTTCAGTCTGACGGCCTGTCCCGAGTTCACGGCCCTGGAGGGCTCGCGTACCTTTGGCTGTCACTTCGATCAGGTGTTCGTGCCCGACGAGCACGTGCTGGCGGACTCGCTGCCCGAGTACATCCGCCGCATCCGGCCCGGATTCGTGCTGCTGCAGATGGGCATGGGGCTGGGACTGATCGATGGCTGCATTCAGAGCATGCGCGAAGCCAACGAGACGCTGGCTCACGTGAATGGCTATCTGGATGACCAGGTCGGCGAGCTGCAAGAGGCGCTGGAGGATGGCCGTGCTGCCTGTTACGCCTTGTCGGAGACACCCTTTGATGAGTCCGAGCGCTTCTTTGCCGATGTGCTGCAAATGCGCCTGACCGGTTCCGAGTTGTCGTTGCGCGCGTCGCAGTCGGCATTGCTGCATGCCGGGGCCCGAGGGTATCTGGCGAACGCCGCCGCCCAGCGCAAGCTGCGCGAGTCGTACTTCGTCGCCATCGTGACCCCGGCGATCAAGCACCTGCGCAAGGAGCTGGCGCGCATCCACGCGCATTAGTCCATCACCCACGGTCGGGGCCCACCCGGGCCCCGGCCGAACGAAGGAATCGTCATGCTGGAAACCACTACCCGACTGGACCCCGAGACCGCGGTCGCGACCCTGAAGGAGGCGATTGACGCCCAGGGGCTGAAGCTGGTCTCGCACATCAATGGCCAGGCCAATGCCGCGAAGATCGGGGTCGAGGTCCCGACCGACCAGATCCTGGAGATCTTTCACCCGAGCTACGCGGTGCGTGTCTGGGAGGCCTGCAAGCCGGCCGGCATCGACATCCCGCTGCGCATCCACGTCTCCGGCGATGGCGAGATGCTGCGCGTCAGTGCGCGCTCCGCACGGGACGTGTTCGCGCCGTGGGCCAACCCCGACCTGGACGCCATCGGGTCCGAACTGGACCCGAAGCTGAAGGCCATTCTCGATGCCGTGGAGGCCGCGTGATGAGCACCGAAACCGACGAGTTCAAGCGCTATATCTGCAAGGTCTGCGGGTATATCTACGACGAGGCCAAGGGCGACCCGGATTCCGGTCTGGCCCCTGGGACCCGCTTCGAGGATATCCCCGACGACTGGTACTGCCCCGACTGTAATGTGACCAAGGCGGATTTCACCGCCCTGGAGCCGCGCGCCGAGACCGCGGACGCCGGTGCCGCCGCGATGGCCTGGAGTGCCGGAGCCGGCGCGGCCGATCCGGACGCGGTGGTGATCGTCGGCGGTGGCATGGCGGGCTGGGCCCTGGCTGAGGCTCTGCGCGAGCGGGATCCGCGGCGCACGATCCGCCTGCTGACCGCCGATTCCGGTGATTACTACACCAAGCCGCGGATCTCCAATGCCTTTGCTCGTGGCGTCGCGGTCGCAGATCTGGTGGAGGAGACTGGCGTGGCGCGAGCCGCCCGGCTCGGCATCGAGCTGATGCCGTTTGTCCGCGTGCTCGATGTCCAGCGGGCGCAGCAAAGAATCATCACCGCCCGTGGCGGCGTGCCGTACGGCCAGCTGGTGCTGGCCACCGGGGCGCGTCCGCGGCAAATGGCGTTCCCGGGTGGGGCCAGGGCGCCGCTGTCGGTGAACACGCTGGAGGACTACCGCGCCCTGCGCGCGGCCCTCGAGGCGCGAGCTGGGTCACCGGCCCATACCCGTGTGGCCATCATCGGCGCCGGCCTGGTGGGCTGCGAGCTGGCGGATGACCTGGCGGCCGGTGGTTATCCGGTGGCATTGATCGAATGCGCGTCGCGGCCGCTGCCGAATCTGCTGCCCGAGTCGCTAAGCGGAGATCTGGAGAATGCGCTGGCGGACCGCGGCGTGCAGTGGCACACCGAGGCGATCGTCGAGCGCATCGAACCGGTTGCGGAGGGAACGACCCGTCTTGCCCTTGCCAGCGGCGAATCGGTAGAGGCCGAGGTGGTCATCAGCGCGCTCGGGCTGGTGCCCAACCGTGAGCTGGCCGAGCGGATGGGGCTGGCCTGCCACGCGGGGATCGAGGTGGACGCACTCTTGCGCACCACCGACCCGGCGGTCTTCGCCCTGGGCGATGGTTGCGAGTTCGACGGCCAGTTACGCCCTTACGTGGAGACCCTGCGCGGGCAAGCAACTGCACTGGCGCGCACGCTGTCCGGCGAGCCGACGGTGTACCGGCCGGATGCCGGGATCGTCCAGGTCAAGACAGGGAGCCTGCCGTTGAACGTCTGCCCGCCGCAGACGGGCGCGGGCGAGTGGGTGGAGATCTCGGGCGACAGCGAAGGGCGTCACCTGGAATATCACGCCGACGAGCGGCTCGCGGGATTTGCCTTGTCCGGTCGTTATGCCCGCCAGGCACGGGAGCTGGAGACGCGCCTGGGTGAGCCGGTGGTGGATAGCCGGGCTCGGCTGGCGTCGTGAGTCCCGTGGCCCGGCCGGTGCCGGGCCACGGTGGGGTGCACGATCTGGATCAGAGAATTCGGGTCAGATGACCCCGTCGAGTCGCAAATAGCCGATCAGGAACAGCACCGCCAGCACACCGGCCAGGGCGTAGAGCCAGTTGGATAGCGTGGGGTTGTCGGGGCGGCTGAAGAAGGCCGCCCACAGTGCCAGCAAGATCAGGACGAAGAAGAAAAACAGAAAGCGCATGCGTCAGGCTCCTTCCGGGACCGCGTAGGGTAGTTCGACCACCTCGGCCTTGGCGCCGTCCGGGGTGTCCCAGCGCAGTTCGCCCTCGGCGGCCGCTACCTGCAGTACCGCCAGGGCGGAGTACAGACCGTCCGGGTGCAGTTCGGCGGCGACGATCTCGCCGTCCGACTGGTCGGGGTTGCCGTCGGCGCGGAACACCGGTGAGCCGGGCTGAGGTGGGGTCTGGGTGTGGATCGCCAGGCGGTACATGCGCCGCTTGAGCTTGCCGAGATAATGCATCCGGGCCACGACTTCCTGGCCTGGATAGCAGCCCTTGTCGAAACTGATCGCGCCCAGGGCGTGTAGGTTGAGCATCTGCGGCACGAACTTCTCGGAGGTTTCCTCCACCACGGTGGGGACCCCGGCCAGGACATCCAGCAGCGCCCAGTCGCGCGGGCCCACCGGGGCCGCGTGGACGTTCAGGCCATCCCAGGCCTTGCGCATGGCGCCGAACTCGCCGAACAGTTCGAAACGCGGGTGCACGCCGGGTACCCGCACCACGGTGACGCCGTCCTTCTCGACGACCTCCTCGACTTCGGCGGGGCAGACGCCCAGCGCATTGTTCAGTTCCTTCTCGGCATCTGGTCCGGAGCAGCCGAAGTGGATCCGCGAATCCCCCGCCTGTTCGATGATGACGTTCGCGCGCAGCACGAACATCTGCAGGCGTTTGGCTACCGGCTCGATCCGGTCGGCGGGCATCTCCAGTAGGTAGCCGTCACGGGTGCGCATCACGCGGAACACGGCATAGGCGCGGCCCTTGGGGCTGGAGTAGCTGGAAAGCTGGCTGTGATGTGCGTCCACCGCGCGGATATCGTTGCCGAACTGGCCTTGCAGGAAGTCGGTAGCGTCGTCGCCGCGCACCTCCAGCAGGCCGCGATGGGAGAGGTCGCAGATCACCTCGCCATTGACGGCCATGCGCCGTTCGCGCTCCGGGTTGCCATAGTGCAGGAGGTCGTCCTCCTCGAACTCGGCGCCGGCATCGATCAAGTGGTTTTTCCAGTCTTCGCGCATCGGAAATCTCCCGTGGAAGCGCTCGCTGTCGTCCGCCGCCGGGCTCGATTGGCTATCGGTATCCGGGGCGCACGGCCAGGGTTTGAGGTGGTAAGCTGAACCAAGCGGTTCGATAGTAGACGAACCATTTGCAGGGTGTCAGCCCTGGTTTCCTTTCTTCCCGTTCAAGGGGGTGGCATGACTCGGCAGGGACGTCCCGTCTTTCTGGATTTGCGCAAGATCCGACTGCCGCTGAATGCCGTGGTCTCCATTCTGCACCGGATCACCGGTGTCTTCCTGATTCTGTCGATTCCCGTGCTGCTTTGGCTGCTGGATCGGTCGCTGACCAGCCCGCAAGGGTTCGCGCAGGTGGTTGCGATCATCCATCATCCGGTGGGGCTGGTGTTGCTGGCCATGGGGTTGTGGTGGCTGTTGCATCATTTGTTTGCCGGCATTCGCTACCTGCTGATGGAGCTGGGTATTGGCGAAGACCGTGAGGGCTCGCTGCGCACTGCGCGTGACGCGCTGTACGCGGGGCTTCTGGCGACGGCGCTCGTCTGGCTGGGGCTGGTCCTGTGAGGCTCTTGAGCGGACAGCGCGCCTGGCTCTTGCAGCGCATCACCGCAGTGTATGTCGGGGTCTACGTGATCCTGGCGCTGGGTTTCTTTGTCCTGGCGGCCCCGGCCGATCACGCGGCCTGGCTGGGCTTTGTCGGGCATCCGGTTGTCGGGTTGCTGACGGCCCTGTTTGTCCTGTTGCTCCTGCTGCACGCCTGGATCGGTCTGCGCGATGTGGTGATGGACTACGTGCACCCACCTGCGACGCGGCTCACCGTGCTGGTGTTCGCGGCCGGGGGGTTGCTGCTGATGGGATTCTGGGCCTTATTCATTCTGATTCGCGCGGGGCTTGCATGAAGGTTTTGGCATGAACGTGACACGACGCAAGTTCGACGCCCTGATTATCGGGGCCGGTGGCGCAGGCCTGCGCGCGGCGCTGCAGCTGTCGAATGGCGATGCCAAGGTGGCGGTGGTGTCCAAGGTGTTCCCGACCCGTTCCCACACGGTGGCGGCGCAGGGCGGGGTCAATGCGGCGCTCGCCAACGTGCTGCCGGATTCGTGGCACTGGCACATGTTCGACACGGTCAAGGGCTCGGACTACCTGGGCGACCAGGATGCGATCGAGTACATGTGCCGGGCCGCGCCCAAGGTGGTCTACGAGCTGGACCACTTTGGCGTACCTTTCTCGCGCCTGGACAACGGCAACATCTACCAGCGCGCATTCGGCGGGCAGAGCCAGAACTTTGGCCAGGAGCAGGCGGCACGCACCTGCGCCGCGGCGGATCGCACCGGGCACGCCATCCTGCACTCGCTCTACCAGCAGAACCTGCGCGCCCGTACGCACTTCTTTGACGAATACTTTGCGGTCGACCTGCTGCGTGACGAGCAGGGCTACGTGCTCGGCGTGCTGGCGTTCGAGATCCTGACCGGCGAGCCGATTGTGATCGAGGCGAAGACCACGCTGATCGCGACCGGCGGGGCGGGGCAGCTGTTCCGGACGACCACCAACGCCCTGATCAATACCGGCGACGGCATGGCGATGGCGCTGCGCGCGGGCGTACCGCTGGAGGACATGGAGTTCGTGCAGTTCCACCCGACCGGCATTGCTGGGCGCGGGATGCTGATTACCGAGGGTGCGCGCGGCGAGGGCGGGTTCCTGATCAATTCCGAGGGCGAGCGTTTTATGGAGCGCTACGCCCCCCGGGCGAAGGACCTGGCGTCGCGGGACGTGGTCAGCCGATCCATCGCCACCGAGGTGCGCGAGGGCCGCGGTTGTGGGCGCAACGCGGATCACGTGCTGCTGGATCTGCGCCACCTCGGGGCCGACACGATCATGCACAAGCTTCCGGGTATCCGCGAGACGAGCATGACCTTCCTCGGCGTGGACCCGATCGAGGCGCCAATCCCGGTGTTCCCGACCTGCCACTACAGCATGGGCGGGATCCCGACCAATCGCTTCGGGCAGGTGGTGGCGCCGGAGAAGGATACGCCGGAGGACCCGGTCCCCGGGTTGTACGCGGCTGGCGAGACGGCCTGTGTCTCGGTGCACGGGGCGAACCGTCTGGGTGGCAACTCGCTGCTGGATATCCTGGTCTTCGGCCGCGCGGCGGCCAATCACATCCTCGAATACCTGGCCGAGAACCGCTATCACCGCGCGCTGGACGAGACCGCGGTGGAGCAGGCGATGGCACGGCTCACACGCTGGGACCGTAAGGACCCGGGCGACGGCTCCGCCGAGCAGGTCGAGCCGCTCAAGCGCGAGCTGCGCAAGGTGATGGAGGACCACTGTTCGGTGTTCCGCACCGACGAAGTGATGCGTGAGGGGGTGGAGAAGGTCCAGGCCCTGCGCGAACGCCTGAACCATGCGGTGATCGCGGACCATTCCAGCACCTTCAACACGGCGCGCGTCGAGGCGATGGAGCTGGAGAACCTGATGGACTGCGCGATCGCGACCATCCGCTCGGCCCTGGGCCGCGAGGAGAGCCGCGGGGCCCATTCGCGCATCGATTTCCCCGAGCGCGACGATCAGCACTGGCTCAAGCACAGCCTGTATTCGCTGGCGGATGACAGCCTGGACTACAAGCCGGTGCGGACGCAGCCGAATACCGTGGCCTCGTTCCCGCCCAAGGAACGCGTCTATTGATGGCTCGACTCGACCGTAGGATGCGGATGAGCGAAGCGAATCGCATCAGGGGGCATGGCCACCCGCGCGTTCAACCATGGGCATTGTGCCCAATGGGAGACGAGCAATGAGCAACCCTGCCGAACCGGTACCCGAGGCGTGGCTGCACCAGAAGCTCGAGGCGCTGCTGACGGAACTGGATGCCGCGCTCGCGGAAGCGGCCGACAGCGGCGCGACCGTGGAGCTGGACCAGCAACGCACCGGACGGCTCTCGCGGATGGACGCGCTGCAGGGTCAGGCCATGGCCAAGGCGAGCCAGCAGCGGCGCGAGGCCCAGCGTGTTCGTGCCCGCCGGGCGCTGAAGCGGCTGGAGGAGGGCGAGGGCGGACTGTGCATCGACTGCCTGGAGCCGATTGCGCGCTCGCGGCTGGAGATCGATCCGTCGGCCGAGCGATGCATTGCCTGTGCCGAGGCGCAGGAACAGGATTGATTGGGGCCTACCGCAGCGTGTGACAACGGTGGCCGCGGTCACCGACAGGAGATACCGATGGAGTTCTCGATCTACCGCTTCAACCCGGAGACGGACACGCTGCCGAAGATGCAGCGCTTTACCCTGCCCGATGACCAGGTCGAGCCCGGGATGATGCTGCTGGATGCCCTGCTTCTGCTGAAGGAACAGGACGACTCCCTGGGGTTTCGCCGCTCCTGTCAGCACGGGGTGTGTGGCTCCGACGGCATGAACATCAACGGCACCAATGGCCTGGCCTGCATCACGCCGCTGGCGGATCTGGACTCACCCGTGACCCTGCGTCCGTTCCCGGGCATGCCGGTGATCCGCGACCTGATCGTGGACATGGACAACTTCTGGGAGCAATACCGCAAGGCCGAGCCCTGGCTGGTCAACGACAGCCCGGAGCCCGAGGTGGAGCGCAAGCAAAGCCCCGAAGACCGCGAACAACTGGACGGGCTCTACGAGTGCATCCTGTGCGGCTGCTGCTCCGCGGCCTGCCCGTCCTACTGGTGGAACCCAGACAAGTTCCTGGGGCCGGCGGCGCTTCTGCAGGCCGCGCGCTTCATCCACGACAGCCGCGACGAGGCCACCGAGCACCGTCTGGAACAGCTGGATGATGCCTGGAAGCTTTACCGCTGCCACACCATCATGAATTGCACCCAGGTGTGCCCGAAGGGCCTGAACCCGAGCCGCGCGATCAGCGACATCCGCCGCACCATGCTGAAGAAGTCGCTGTGAGTGGCCTGATCCGCAACGGTTATCCAGCCCCCGTAGGAGCCTGCTCGCAGGCGAACGCCCCAGCCAAGGTCGGACGCGGGCAGGGGCTTCGCCTGCGAGCAGGCTCCTACGGGAGTGCGGGTGGGGCATTTCGGTGATGGAACCGGATAACCGGACACGCTGGCGCTGTCGCCGCGGCATGCTGGAGAACGACTGGCTGCTCGGCCACTTTCTCGCGCAGGGATATGCGCAACTGGACCAGGAGGGTCGCGATGCCTTCGAGCGCCTGCTCGATTACCCCGACAACGTGCTGCTGGACGTGGTCATGGGCCGCCAGACCACGGTGGACGAGGGGATAGCCCGTCTTGTCCCGGCGATCCGCGCCGCCACTCAGGCTTCGGCTCCGGCCTGACCCGGTTCTTCCCCGGCTCGCGCTCGCGGGCCAAATCCTGCTGCTCCTGGCTGTGGCCGGCTATGTGCTGGTGTACAGCCCGTTGTGGACGCTGGCCCCGGTCTTCGGACTGGCCGTGGCCGGCTGGTGGTGGCAAGGGCGATCGCAACCGCCGGCCTGGGATTGGCTGGGGCAGACGCCCGAGGGTGCAACCTGGCTGGCCACCGCCGAGGGGCTGCGCCAGGAGCAGGTGGACTGGGTGGAAGTGCTGCCCGATACACGAGTGTTGCGCCCGCTTGTCATCCTGGTTGTTCGGGTGCCCGCGACCGGCCGGGTATGGCGCCTGTGGTTGCACGCCGGGCGCATGCATCCGGAGGACTTGCGCCGTCTGCGCGTGCGGTTGCGCTGGTCGCCCGCGCGCGAGGCGGTGGATCCCGGCTGGCGGGTGCGGCTTCGCGCGGGGGTGGAGCGGGGCGTTGCTATACTGGCGAAAAGCCGAGTACCCGGAGGCCCGAACATGGCTGGACCCGACAATGCGCAGGTGATGGTGGACGTGTCGCATCTGCTGAGCGACGAGCCCGATCACGTGTACAGCGAGGATGAACTGGACGCGATCGAGGAACTCGATCCGGAGCTCGCGCTGCGCCTGGACCGGGCCCAGACCTTCGCCGAGCGCGAGGCGGCGGACGTGCCGGCCGATGGCCCGATCGACGTGGACGCGGTGCGCGCCGCGATCGAGGAGGCGCGGCGGATCATGATGCAGGACGGTGGTGATATCGAGTTCGTGGAGCTCGATGGCCGCACCGTGCGGGTCCGGCTCAAGGGGGCCTGTGTGGGCTGTCCGCGCTCCACGCTGGATCTCAAGAATGTGGTCGAGCGCCTGGTTCGGTCGCGTGCGCCGGGCGTGGCCAGCGTCGCCAACACCTTCTGAATCGGTTTTTCGGCAGTCAAGCCTGGCCAGCCCTGAGCCGGCGCAGTAGCTGCCGGATGCGCCCCGGCCCGAACCCGTGCACCCGCTTGAAGGCCTTGCGAAAGGCCGCCTCCGAGGTATAGCCCACCGCGTCCATTACGCCCGCGACCGACTCCCGCCCGTCGCGTAGCTGGCGTTCCGCCAGGACCATCCGCCACTGGGTCAGGTAATCAATGGGGGTCTGCCCAACCAGGGCATGGAAGCGTTCGGCGAAGCTGCTGCGCGACATGGCGGCCTCGCTGGCCAGCCCCTCCAGGGTCCAGGCCGCCTCCGGGTGGGCGTGCAGGGCATCCAGTGCCCGGCGGATACGGTCGTCGGCCAGGGCGGCGATCAGCGATCCCTCCGAGTGTTCGCGTTGCGAGCAGATGTGATGGCGCACGGCCATCACGAACAGGGTGTCCGCCAGGCGGTCCAGCACCGGCCGGTAGCCCGAGGAACGCTCCGCGAGTTCGATGTTCATCAGGTCCGCCAGGTGTGACAGCCGGTCGCCGGATTCGCGGCGGCGGATGATGATGTGATCGGGGAGCGCGGCCAGGATCGGGTTGCGGCGGCCGGAATCGAACTCGAAGTGGCCGCACAGGAGCTGGGTGACCGGGATATCCGGCGGATCCTCGCCTTCCACCAGTGTCAGATGGTTTTCGCGGTCGGGTACGGTGTCGCGGCTGGCCATCAGGTGCCAGTCGTCATGCGGCAGCAGGAGAAGATCGCCGGCCTCCATCCAGACGGGGGCCATCGCCTCCATGTGCAGATAGCATCCGCCTTCCCCCACCAGGTGAAAGCTGGCATTCCCCGAGCCCGCCGTGCTGAGCTGCCACTCCCCGCACAGGCGCGGGTTGGTGTCGATGCGGGCGCGCAGGTTATAGGCGGCCAGAACCGTCGACAGCACGTCTTCGTGGGGGCTGATGTCCATCGAACCTTCCTTATGCCTTTTGCCTGTTCCTGTTTGTTCTTCACCTTAGACCTTTGGGCGCCCGGTTGCCGGGCGTCACGGGCCTCTCCCCATGGTCTCGGACGATCGGACATAAAAGCCGGCGGATCACCCCGCGTACAGCGTGAGCCCGGGGTCTAGGCTTTATACCCAGTAGAAGGGGAAAAGGAGATCAGGACGATGGCTGCGGCTGGAACCTTGGCAGTGCGCTTGCAGGGTTGGCTGGACTGGACGCGAGGCGCGGACTTCCTGGCGCCTCTGCTGTTGCGGCTCTACCTCGCGCCGGTGTTCTGGATGGCGGGGACCAACAAGCTGGACGGGATCCTGCCGAAAGAGAACGTGGTGATGTGGTACGGCAACGCGGACTGGGGGCTGGGCATGCCCTTGCCCTATCTGATGGTGATGCTGTCAGCGTATGCCGAGGTTCTGGGTGCGATCGCGTTGCTGCTCGGTCTGGCGACGCGCTGGTTCTCGATCCCGCTGATGATCACGATGGTGGTGGCGGCCGTGACCGTGCATCTGGAACACGGGTGGCAGCGGATCTCCGACCCGATGATGTGCCTGTTCAACTGTTCCGGGATCGAGGAGGCACAGATGCGCCTGGATCGCGCCAAGTCCATTTTGCAGGAGCACGGGAACTACAGCTGGCTGACCGAGACCGGGAATTTCGCAGTCGTAAATAACGGTATCGAGATGGCTGCCACCTTCTTCGTGCTGCTGCTGGTGCTATTTTTCTGGGGAGCGGGACGCTACGTCAGCATCGACTATTACATCCGTCGGAGGATGATGAGCAGGGGATAAGGGCTGCACTAGCAGCCATTTCACAACGGGTCCAGCGGATCCATAATCGCAAGACGAGGACTGACACCATGAAGAACGATCTGTTTTCCACCAAGACCCTGGCGGGCGCCGTCGGCAGTGCAGCGATCGGCGTGGCCATGGCCACCAGCCCGGTGTTCGCATCGGCCGACCTGAACCACGGCTATCAGCAGAGCGGGCAGTCGCCGCTGATGCTGGCCGAGGGTTCCTGCGGCGGCGAAGGCACCTGTGGCGGTGCGGCCGAGACCAAGGACAACGAAGGCAGCTGTGGCGAAGGGACCTGCGGCGGTGCGGCTGAAACCAAAGACAGTGAAGGCAGCTGCGGCGAGGGCACCTGCGGTGGCTCGGACGGCGACGAGAAGGATTCCGAAGGCGCCTGTGGCGAGGGGACCTGTGGCGGCTAAGGTCGTCCATCCCGCCAACCCGGCCCGCGTCAGCGGCGCTGGGCTCGGTTTGCGGCGGGCCCTGCTGGGCCCGCTGGCCGAGGCCCCGGAGGCGACGGAACGCCTGGGGTTCTTCGAGGCGGCGCCGGAGAATTGGATGCACCTGGGTGGACGTCTGGGGCGCATCTTTCGCGAATACACCGAGGCCCAGCCCTTTGTATGCCACGGGCTGTCTCTCGACATCGGCGGGCCGCGCCCGCTGGACAAGACCTTCCTGCAGGACCTGCGTGTCTTCCTGGATACCCACGGGATCGAGGATTACAGCGAGCATCTATCGGCCTGTGGCGATGGCCAGGGGCATCTGTATGACCTGATGCCGATCCCGTTTACCGAGGAGGCGGTGCGCTACGTTGCCGATCGCGTGCGCCAGGTGCAGGACATCCTCGGGCGCCGGATGGCGCTGGAGAATGTCTCCTATTACACCCCGGTGGGGGCCGAACTGGACGAGATCACCTTCGTCCGGGCAGTGCTGGAGGAGGCCGACTGCGACCTCCTGCTCGACGTGAACAACATCGTCGTCAACAGCATCAATCACGGCTACGAGGCGACCGAATTCCTGGATGCAATGCCGCTGGAGCGAGTGCGCTACTTGCACATCGCCGGGCACGAGGAGGAGGCCCCGGATCTACGGGTCGACACCCATGGCCAGCCGATCTGTTCCGATGTCTGGGCGCTGCTGGAGGCCACCTATGCCCGCATCGGGCCGGTGCCGACCCTGCTCGAGCGCGACTTCAATTTTCCGCCGCTGGAGGAACTTCTGGCGGAGACCGACCGGATTCGGGATCTGCAGTTGCGGGCGCGCGCGGTCCAGGAAGAGCGGCTCCTGCATGCCTGAGGCGGATTTCCAGCAGGTGCAGGAGGCATTCGCGCGGCACTTGCGTGACCCGGGGCGCTATCCGCCCCCCGAGGGGATCGAGAGCCGGCGCCTGGCGATCTACCGGCGTCTTTTCTTCAACAACGTGGCGAACCTGCTGGCCCGGGGGTTCCCGGTCCTGCGGGGACTGCTGGAGGCGGCCGCCTGGGAACAGCTGGTGCGCGACTTCTATCGCGATCATGGCAGCGAAACGCCGTATTTTCCGCGGCTGGCGGCGGAGTTCGTGCGCTACCTGGCGGAGGAACGCCGCCCGGCGCAACCCGGCGATCTGCCCTTCCTGGCCGAGCTGGCCCACTACGAGCGGGTGGAGACCGAACTGGTCTATGCGGATGCTCCGCAACTTTCGGATGTGACGCCGGTTGGTGACCTTATGGTTCAGGTTCCGGTGTTTTCGGCCGCCGCGCGGCTGCTGGCCTACGAGTACCCGGTGCACCGAATCGGGGCCGACTTCCAGCCGGATCAGCCGGGAGAGGTGCCCACCTACCTGCTGGCGTACCGCACCGGGGAGGAGCGGGTGCGGTTTGCCGAGTTGAACCCGCTGGGCGCCCGGCTGCTGTGGCGGGTGATCGAAACACCGGCAACCGGCGACGAACAGATCCGCCGGGTGGCCGGCGATTTCGGGCTGGAACTCTCGGGCGAGCTGGTGGCCAGTGGGCGCCAGTTGCTGGAGCACTACCGCGGGCTGGGCGCCATTGTGGGGACCCGGATCGAGCGCGCATCCGCCTGAGACGGAGGGACTGGACGCGCACGTCGCAGACCCGGACGCACGGGCATGGGCAAACTCCAGGGCAGCCGCTAGTTACTGAAACAGGCAGCAGCTGTTTCAGTGGAGCGGACGCCAATGCGAGGGATGCTGAATCGATGGTGCGAGACGATTCGTTCCGGGGTCAGGCGTCGAATGCCCCGTGGCGATGCCCGGCGGGTGCCTCGCCGCCACCGGATACGCGCCCAGTTGTGTCGGCACAGCGTCGCGATTATTTCATTGCTGATCGCACTCTCGTCCCTGGGCTACAACACCTGGCGCAACGAGACCTCGGAATTGCATCGCAATTGGCGTCAGGCGTCCTTCGAGCTGACGCGCGAAATCAACGAACTCCAGCAGGTGGTGCTGTACCGGCGCTATTTTCACCCGGTAGAAACCATCTCGCCGGGTGGGGTCGGGGATGCGGAGACCTGGATCCTGGGCTGGGGCCGGGTGGCCAGCGTGCGCGACCTCACCTCGGTATTGCCGGACCCGCTGCCGGCGCACGGCGTTCATCTGCACACCACCTGGGCGCAGCATGCGCAGCACCTGAATGGCGGTGACGAATCCGCGCGGGAGGCGGAGGAGGCCCTGCTGGGCGCCCTCGATGACACCCGTGACTCGGTGCTGGAGCTGATCCGGAACCTGCGGTGAGACCGAGCCTCAGTAACCCAGGTCGAGGGCGGGTTCGTCGAGGGCGGCGGCCTGCTCGCGCAGGGTGAGGATGTGATCCTCCCAGAAGCGCGGCGTGTAGAAGATCGGGAAGCCGTCGACAAAGGCCGGGTCGTCGGCGCGCCGGGCCAGCCAGGCGGCGTGGCGCAGGATGCGCAGGGTGCGTAGTGGGGCGATCAGCCCGAGCTGGCGGCGATCCAGCGGTACGAAGGTCTCGTAGCCCTCCAGCAGGGCCTGCATCTGCCAGGCCATCTCGGGCGGTTCGCCGGACAGGAACATCCACAGATCCTGCATGGCGGGGCCGGTACAAGCGTCGTCCAGGTCGACAAAGTGCGGGCCGTCGTCGGTCCACAAGATGTTGCCGGGGTGGGTGTCGCCGTGCAGGCGCAGCTGCGGGATCGGTCCGATCGTGTCGAGGTCCCGCTGGATCCGCCCCAGCAGGTCGGCGCTGAGATCGCGGTACACGGATTCCAGCTCCAGGGGCAGAAAGCCGGAGGCGAGCACGGCCTGGCGTGCCTCCTCGCCACGCGGGACGGGATCGAGCACCGGCCGCTCGTGAAAGCGTGCGGCGCGTCCGACCTCATGGATGCGCGCGATGAAGCGGCCAATGCGGACCAGGGTGTCGCGCTGTTCCAGATCCGGTGCGCGACCGCCGCAGCGCGGGTAGACGGCGAACATGAACCCGGCGTGATCGTGCAGGGTTTCGCCTTCAGGATCGGCCAGAGGGGCGACTACTGGGATCTCGCGGCGTGCAAGTTCCTGGCTGAAGCCGTGTTCCTCGCGGATGGCGGCGGGTGTCCAGCGTTGCGGACGATAGAACTTGGCGATGACCGGTGTGGTGTCCTCGATGCCGACCTGGTAGACGCGGTTCTCGTAGCTGTTGAGGGCCAGCAGGCGCCCGTCGCAGCGCAGACCGGTCGTTTCCACCGCGTCGAGGATGACACCGGGTTTCAGTTCGTCGTAGGGATGTGCATGCATGCTTGCAGTGTACGGGTTTGCCGCGCATCGTTCCGGCAAAGTGACCGCGAGGAGTCGCGCTTGAATCGCTATTACTGGGGGTTGGTTGTCGCCCTGGTGGGTCTCGTTGCCGTCTGGCTGGTGGTTGCGATGGGGCCGGGTCTGGATCTGGAGACCCTGCAGGTCGCGCGCCTGCAGGTGGAGGACTGGCGGGTCGCGCACCCGTTCGTCACGGCCTGGGTGTTCTTCCTGTTGTATATGGTGGTGGCCGCCTTTTCGGTGCCGGGGATCGTGGTGATGACCCTGGCCGGCGGTGCCCTGTTTGGCGTGGTTTGGGGCACCGTGCTGTCGTCGCTGGCATCGACGTTGGGGGCGACCCTGACCTTTCTTGTGGCGCGGGCGCTGGCACGCGATGCTGTTCAGCGTCGTTACAAGCACCAACTTGGGCGCATCAATGCAGGCTTTGAGCGCGAGGGCGCGTTCTACCTGTTCGCGCTGCGGATGATTCCGGTGTTCCCGTTCCTGTTGATCAACGCCGGGATGGGCCTGTTGCCGATCCGGATCTGGACGTATTTCTGGGTATCACTCGTGGGGATGCTGCCGGCCACGGCGGTGTTCGCGAATGCCGGGACACAGTTGGGGCGGCTTGATGGCATCGAGGGCATTCTCTCGCCGGTGCTGGTCCTGTCCCTGGTTGCCACGGGGCTTTTTCCGCTCCTGGCGCGCTGGCTGGTGAATGCCGTGCGCCGCAGGCGGGGTCGATTGGAGAACCCGGGCGCGGACTAACACGCACGCAGTATCTGCCATCGCGTATATAATAGGGTTTACCGTTGGGAGGCGGCGGCCGTGGAGCGCGCACCGCCGGACACAATCTCGACGTTCACCGAACGATCCTGTCACATATTGCGTGCGCTGTCCGACTCGGGGCGCGAACGACACAAGGAGTTTTCCATGACATTGAATGTTCTGTTGCGCCAGGGTCAGGTGGCCCTCCTCGCGCTGGGTCTTATGGGCTTCGGTATGGCCGCCGTGCAGGCGGAGGAAGAGTCGCTGGATCGTCCGGTCGAGAAGGTGCTGGAGCCGATTCAGCTGACCGACCGGGTACATTACTTTTACGGCTCGCTCGAGAACCGCACGCCGGCCAATCTCGGTTTCACCAACAACACCGGCTTCGTGGTAACCGACGAAGGCGTGGTGCTGATCGATTCGGGGCCGAGCTACCAGGTCGCCCAGCGCATGGAGAAGGCGATTGCCGGGGTGACCGACAAACCGATCACGCACGTGATCTCGGTGGGCAGCCAGGACCACCGCTGGTTGGGCAACGGCTATTTCCACGAGCAGGGGGCGGAGCTGGTTGCGCTGCAGCGGACCGCGAGCACCCAGGCCGATCGCGGCGAGGGGCAGATCGCCTCGCTGGCCAATTCCGTGGGCGAAGAGGCGATGGAGGGCACCCAGCCGGTTCCGGCACCGAACCCCATCGATGCCGATGAATACACCCTGGCCGTCGGCGGTGTGGACTTCGAGCTGATCTATGCCGGGGATGCCCACTTCCCGGGCGACATCATGGTCCACCTTCCGGGCGAGGACGTCGTCTTTACCGGTGACATCGTCTACACCGAGCGCATGCTGGGCATCCATCCCTTCAGCAACCCGGTGGAGAAGCTCGAGGCCTTCCGGCACCTGGAATCCATCGGTCCGGAGATCGTCGTGCCGGGGCACGGCCGCGCGACCGACATGGCCGAGGCACGCCAGGATACCGGTGATTACCTGGAACTCCTGGTGCGCGAGGTGACGGCAGGCATCGAGGATTGGGAATCGCTGGGCGAGGTGGTCGACCGCCTGGCGGATCTGGAACAGTTCAAGCACCTGCGCCACTATGATGACTGGCACCGCCCGAACGTGAATCGGACCTACCTGTTCATCGAAGGCAACATGTAACAACCGCACGGTAATCCCGGCCACAGCCCGGGAGATCTGCCGACGGCGCGGGGCACATGGTATGCTTCGCGCCGTTGTCGTTTCCGGCAACTCCAAATTTCTGATACGCGACGTTCGACCCCGCGTATGGGTCGGCGAAGGAGCCTCGCAATGCCCGCAATAACCCTCCCCGACGGCAGCCGCCGCGAGTTCGATCACCCGGTCACCGTGCTGGACGTGGCGAAGGACATCGGTCCCGGGCTGGCCAAGGCCACCCTGGCCGGCAAGGTCGATGGCGAACTGGTCGATGCCCGCCACGAAATCGACACAGACGCCGCGCTGGCGATCGTGACCGACCGCGACCCGGAAGGGGTGGAGATTATCCGGCATTCGACCGCGCACCTGATGGCGCAGGCGGTCAAGCAGCTCTTTCCCGACGCGCAGGTGACCATCGGCCCGACCATCGAGAACGGCTTCTATTACGACTTCGCCTATGACCGCGGCTTCACGCCGGAGGACCTGGAGAAGATCGAGAAGCGCATGAAGGAGCTGGCCAAGCAGGACCTGCCGGTGGAGCGCTCGCTGATGGACCGCGACGAGGCGGTGAAGTACTTCCGCGACATGGGCGAGGAGTACAAGGCCGAGATCATCTCTAGCATCCCCCAGGGCGAGAACATCTCGCTGTACAAGCAGGGCGACTTTGTCGACCTGTGCCGCGGCCCGCATATCCCGTCCACCGGCAAGCTGAAGGCCTTCAAGCTGACCAAGGTGGCCGGTGCGTACTGGCGCGGCGATTCCGACAACGAGATGCTGACGCGCATCTACGGCACCGCCTGGCCGAACAAGGACCAGTTGAAGGAATACCTGGAGCGGCTGAAGGAGGCCGAGCGCCGCGACCACCGCAAGATCGGCCAGGAGTTGGATCTGTTCTCGATCCAGGACGAGGCCGGTGGCGGCCTGGTGTTCTGGCATCCGAAGGGGGCGCGTATCCGGCGCGAGATCGAGAAGTACTGGTACGACATGCACGAGAAGGCCGGCTACGACTTCGTGGTCTCGCCGCACATCGCGAACCTGGAGCTGTGGAAGACCTCCGGCCACGCGGATTTCTATTCGGAATCCATGTACGAGCCGATGGAGGACGAGCACCAGTCCTTCCAGCTCAAGCCGATGAACTGCCCGTTCCATGTGCTGATGTACAAGGACCGGCTGCATTCCTACCGCGATCTGCCGCTGCGCTGGGCGGAGATGGGCACGGTGTACCGCCGCGAGATGTCCGGTGCGCTGCACGGGCTGATGCGCGTACGCGGCTTCACCCAGGACGATGCGCACATCTTCTGCCGCGAGGACCAGATCGAGTCCGAGGTGATGGGCGTGATCGATCTGACCCTGGAGGTGCTGCAGACCTTCGGCTTCGAGAAGTTCGACGTGAACCTTTCGACCAAGCCCGAGGATGCGGTCGGCTCGGATGAAATCTGGGAACACGCGACCGCTTCGCTGCGGTCTGCGATCGAGAAGAAGGGCCTTGATTATTCGGTGGACGAGGGCGGCGGTGCCTTCTACGGTCCGAAGATCGACATCAAGATCCACGATGCGATCGGCCGCGAATGGCAGTGCTCGACGGTGCAGCTGGACTTCAATCTGCCCGAGCGCTTCGACATGGAATACGTCGCCGAGGACAACGAGCGACGCCGTCCGATCATGATCCACCGCGCGCTGCTAGGCTCGGTGGAACGCTTCTTCGGCGTGCTGATCGAACACTATGCCGGACACTTCCCGGCGTGGCTGGCCCCGGTGCAGGCCGAGGTGCTGACCATTACCGAAAGGCAGGATGAATACGCCCGCGAGGTCACGAAGACGCTGCGCGCGATGGGGTTCCGGGTCGAGGCCGACTTGAGAAACGAGAAGATCGGCTTTAAGATTCGCGAGCACACGCTCAAGCGCGTGCCGTACCTGCTGGTCCTTGGAGACAAGGAGATGGAAAATGGGCAGGTGGCGGTGCGTACGCGGAGCGGGGAAGACCTCGGCGTGATGCGCCTCGAGGACTTCGGCGAACGCCTCCGGGAGGAGGTCGGCAGTCGCCAACACTGAACCCTGAACTGGAGAGAAGGCTATTAGCGCAGCGAAAACGGTCCGCCTGAACGATCAGATCACGAGTCCGCAGATCCGACTGATCGACGCCGAAGGCGAGAATCGCGGTGTCTGCAGCACTGCAGAGGCCCTGGAAATGGCCCAGGAAGGTGGTCTGGACCTGGTCGAGATCTCGCCGAATGCCGAGCCGCCCGTGGCCCGGATCATGGATTACGGGAAGTTCAAGTTCGAGCAGGCGAAGAAGGCGCAGGAAGCCAAGAAGAAGCAGAAGCAGATCCAGATCAAGGAAGTGAAGTTCCGTCCGGGTACGGACGAGGGCGACTACAACGTCAAGCTTCGCAACCTGCGCCGCTTCATCGAGGCCGGTGACAAGGGCAAGGTGACCATCCGCTTCCGCGGGCGCGAGATGCGCCACCAGGAACTGGGTGGCGAGCTGCTCGACAAGGTCGAGAAAGACATGGCCGACATCGCGATCGTGGAACAGCGGCCGAAGATGGAAGGACGCCAGATGATCATGGTGCTGACGGGCAAGAAGAAGTAAGTCCGTCAGACGACAAGGGCGATCGGGTTTCCGCATACCCGCATCGCTTTTTCATAAACGGTCGGCCCGCAGTGGGTACGGCCCAAAATGCCGGAGAGAGTAATGCCGAAGATCAAGACCAATCGGGGTGCGGCCAAGCGCTTCACCCGTACCGGGTCAGGGAAGTTCAAGCGGTTCCAGTCGCACCGCAGCCACATCCTGACCAAGAAGCCTACCAAGCGTAAGCGTCACCTGCGCAGTCCGGCGATGGTGCACGAGTCGGATGCCCCGGCCGTGCGCAAGCTGCTGCCGTACCGTTGAACTGACCGAGGAATCGAGACATGCCACGAGTCAAGCGCGGTGTAACCGCTCACGCCCGTCACAAGAAAGTCCTGAAGCAAGCCAAGGGCTACTACGGCGCCCGGAAGAACGTCTTCCGCGTTGCCAACCAGGCCGTCATCAAGGCCGGTCAGTATGCCTACCGTGACCGTCGCCAGAAGAAGCGTCAGTTCCGGTCGCTGTGGATCGTCCGCATCAATGCGGCGGCCCGTCAGTTCGATCTCTCCTACAGCCGTTTGATGAACGGTTTGAACAAGGCCGAGATTGATATCGACCGCAAGACCCTGGCCGATCTGGCCGTGCACGACCTGACCGCGTTCGGCAAGATCGCGGAGAAGGCCAAGGCTGCACTGCCGGCCTGAGCCGCAGGGCCTGGAAGGACTGCCCGTCGGCGGTGTGCCGGCGGGTCCCGAGAAGGGAGGGTCGATGCCCTCCCTTTTTTGTTTCGGGAACAGGAAACGAGGCGCCTGCAAGGCAGCGGCCCCCGAGTGCGGGCCGCTGCCTTGCAGGCGAATAGGGGGCCGGGGAGGCCCGTACCAGTCGGGGGAAGTCGTGGAACAACTGCAACAGCTGGTCGCCGAGGCGCGCGAGCGCGTCGACGGGGCCACGGACCTGAAGGCGCTGGACGAGGTCCGGGTGCACTATCTCGGCAAGAAGGGCGCGCTCACCGCACAGCTCAAGGAGCTGGGCAAGCTACCGGCGGAGGAACGGCCGGCGGCGGGGCAGAAAGTGAACGAGGCCAAGACCGAGGTCGCCGGCCTGATCGAGTCGCGCAAGGAGGCCCTGGCGCAGAGCGCATTGGCGGACCAGTTGGCGGGCGAACAGGTCGATGTGACCCTGCCGGGGCGGCGTCAGGCTGATGGCGCGCTGCACCCCATTACACAAACCCTGGAACGCATCGAGACCTTCTTTGCCGGATTGGGCTTCCGCGTGGCCGAGGGCCCCGAGGTGGAAGATGACTTCCACAACTTCGAGGCCCTGAACATCCCCGAGCATCACCCGGCGCGGGCGATGCACGACACCTTCTACTTTGATGCCCACCGCGTGCTGCGTACGCATACCTCGCCGGTGCAGATCCGCACCATGGAACAGGAGCGCCCGCCGCTTCGCGTGATCGCGCCAGGGCGCGTGTATCGCTGCGATTCGGATCTGACGCATAGCCCGATGTTCCACCAGGTGGAAGGGCTTTGCGTGGATACGGACATCACGTTCGCGGATCTGCGCGGCGTGTTGAGTGCATTTCTTCAGGCCTTCTTTGATCGGGACGATCTGGCCACGCGCTTTCGGCCGTCGTACTTCCCGTTCACCGAGCCGTCGGCTGAGGTCGACATCCAGTGCGTGCACTGCGGCGGTGACGGCTGCCGCGTTTGCAGCCACACCGGCTGGCTGGAGGTGATGGGCTGCGGGATGGTGCACCCCAACGTGCTGGGTCACGTGGGGATCGACGCCGAGCAGTACACCGGCTTTGCCTTTGGCCTGGGCGTCGAACGCATGGCGATGCTGCGCCATGGCGTGAACGACCTCCGGCTGTTCTTCGAAAACGATATCCGCTTCATCGGGCAATTCGGGCAGACAGGCTAATGCGTATCAGTGTGCAGTGGCTGCAGGAATGGCTGCAGATCGACGAGACCCCGGAACAACTGGGCCATCGCCTGACCATGGCGGGTCTGGAACTGGATGCGATGGAAGCGGCTGCGCCCGCGTTCAGCGGGGTGCGGGTGGGCCACGTGGTGGCAGTCGATCCGCACCCGGACGCGGACCGCCTGCGGGTGTGCCGGGTCGAAGCGGGCGAGGCGGAGCCGCTGACCATCGTCTGTGGCGCGCCCAATGTCCATGAAGGTATGCGGGCGCCGGTGGCGGTGATCGGAGCGGTATTGCCCGGTGATTTCCGTATCAAGCGCTCCAAGCTGCGCGGTGTCGCTTCCGAGGGCATGCTCTGTTCCGCGCGCGAACTTGGCCTGGCAGACGATGCCGAAGGCCTGATGTCGCTGCCGACGACGCTGGAGGCCGGCCAGGACCTGCGTGAGGCGCTCGGGCTGGACGACACCATCCTGGAAGTGGACCTGACGCCGAACCGGGCCGATTGCCTGGGCATGCGCGGGATTGCGCGGGAGTGCTCGGCATTGTTGGACCGGCCGCTGCATGCCCCGGCCATGCCGGCCGTGGACGTCGCCAGCGATGCCCGGGTAAGTGTGAATATCCAGGATCCGGAAGCCTGCCCCTTGTATGCCGCACGGGTCCTGGAGGGCCTGGACGCCAAGGCTGCGACCCCGTTGTGGATGGCGGAACGCCTGCGCCGCGCCGGGGTGCGCCCGGTAAGCGCCATCGTGGACGCGACCAATTATGTGATGCTGGAGCTGGGCCAGCCCCTGCATGCCTTTGATGCCGAGCGCACGGGCGACCGGATCCAGGTGCGCCAAGGTGAGCAGGGGGAATCCCTGACGCTCCTCGGGGGCGAACAGACGGTCAAGCTGTCGCCGCAGGACCTGGTCATTGCGGGTAATGACGGCCCCCTGGCGCTGGCCGGAGTGATGGGCGGCGCCGCCAGCGCGGTCGATGCCAGCACCACCCGCGTGGTGCTCGAATGTGCGCATTTCGCACCGCGAGCCCTGGCCGGTCGGGCGCGGGCTCACGGCCTGCATACCGATGCCTCCCATCGTTTCGAACGGGGTGTCGACCCGACTCTGGTCCCGCAGGCGATGGAACGCGCGACCCAGCTGCTGCTGGAGCTCTGCGGCGGACAGTGCGGCCCGGTCGAGCAAGTGGGCGAGACGCCGGCCTCCCATGCGGAACAGGCGATCGTCCTGCGCCCGGATCGTGTCCAGCGCCTGCTTGGGGTGACCCTTGAGGCTTCCGAGGTGGAGCGGATCCTGGAGGCACTGGACTGCCGCATCGAGACGAGCGATAGCGGCTGGTCGGTACGCGCGCCGCGGGCCCGATTCGACCTCGAACGCGAGGAAGATCTGATCGAAGAGCTGGCCCGGGTGCACGGCTATGACGCCTTGCCGCAGACACTCCCGAAGCCGGTCGCACCGGTGACGCCGGAGTCGGGTCTGCGGTCACTGCGCAACGGGCTTGCCCGCCAAGGCTTCCATGAGGTGATCAGCTTCAGCTTTATCGCTCGCGAGGCCGCCAATGCGTTCTACCCGGACGTGAGACCCCTGGCGCTGGCGAATCCCATTTCGTCCGATCTGGCGGTGATGCGCCCGGGATTGTGGCCCGGGCTGGTGACCACCGCCGCCTACAACCAGGCGCGCCAGCAATCGGACTTGCGCCTGTTCGAGCATGGCCTGCGCTTTGTTCCGGATGCGTCCGGTCTGCGGCAGGAGCCGCGACTGGCCGGCCTGCTCGGTGGGAGGCTGGCGCCGGAAGCCTGGGAAGGGGAGGCGAAGAAGGTCGATTTCTTCGACGCCAAGGGCATCGTGGAAGGCCTGTGCGAACGCGTCGCCGGTCCGCTCGGCTTTCGCGCGGAACGTCATCCGGCGCTGCATGACGGGCAATCCGCACGGGTACTGGTGGACGGGCAGCCGATCGGCTGGGTCGGGCGCCTGCACCCGGCGTTGTGCGAGCGCTTCGACGTGGAGCCGGTCTACCTGTTCGATCTGGACGCGACCGCCGTGGTGCGCGCGCCAGTGGCGCAGTTCTCGCCGTTGTCGCCGTACCCGTCCATCCGTCGGGATCTGGCGCTGGTGGTGGCCGAGTCGGTGGCGGCGGGCGATGTGCTGGCGGCCATCGACGAGCTTGACCTGGAGATCCTGCAGGACGTTCGCCTGTTCGATGTGTACCAGGGCAAAGGCTTGAATCCGGACGAAAAAAGCCTGGCTTTGGGCTTGATTTTACGGGCTTTTGATCGCACCCTAGGCGAACAGGACGTGGCTGGCATCACCGACGCGGTGGTGCAGCATCTCCAGGCCCGGTTCAACGCAACCTTGAGACAATAGCCGATGGCAGCTGTAACCAAGGCGGATCTCGCCGCCGCGCTAAACGAGGAACTGGGTCTCAACAAGCGCGAGGCCAAGGAATTCGTCGAGATGTTCTTCGAGGAGATGCGGCAGTCGCTGGAGACCGGCGAGGGCGTGAAGCTTTCCGGGTTCGGGAATTTCATCCTGCGCGACAAGAACCAGCGGCCAGGGCGCAATCCCAAGACGGGCGAAGAGATTCCGGTCTCCGCGCGTCGTGTGGTGACCTTTCGGCCGGGACAGAAACTGCGCGAGCGGGTAGAGAGCTATGCTGGAGGCGAGTAACCACCAGGAGCTGCCCGCGATCCCGGGCAAGCGCTACTTCACCATCGGCGAAGTCGCGGAGCTGTGCCAGGTCAAGCCGCATGTGCTGCGGTACTGGGAGCAGGAATTCCCGATGCTGGAGCCGGTCAAGCGGCGCGGCAACCGTCGCTACTACCAGCGTCAGGATGTGATCCTGATCCGTCAGATCCGCGCATTGCTGTACGAAGAGGGCTACACCATCAATGGTGCCCGTCAGAAGCTCTCGGGCGACGAAGCCAAGGGTGATCGTCAGCAGGCCCAGCAGATCATCCAGGACACGATTTCGGAGCTCGAGTCGGTTCTGCGCGTATTGCGCGCCTGAGGCTCCAACCCTAGGGGGCGCCCGGACGTTGTGTTGATGCGATTCGCTTTGCTCGTCGCATCCTACGGTGTCCTTCTGAACCCAACTCCAGTTTGAAATTTCCGCTCTGTAGGATGCGACGAGCGCAGCGAATCGCATCAATGCGCCACTCTCGGTGTACGTGGCGCGAATGGTCCGCACGGATCTGGCAGCAATGGGGTGGCCGACGCTTTCGTGAAGGCGGGGAATCGGATATAGTTCGCGGCTTCGGGGCGTGGCGCAGTCTGGTAGCGCATCTGCATGGGGTGCAGAGGGTCGCAGGTTCAAATCCTGCCGTCCCGACCAAACAGGAACGATCAAAAAAGGCCGCTTCAAGCGGCCTTTTTTGTGTTCGGAGTTGCAGGTGGCGGCGTCGCCTCGGCTCAGGCTCAATCCATCGAGCGGCGGCGCGCCTCGCGCTGGTAATGGAGCAGGGCGATGTTGGTCTGGCGTTCCATCCACTGGGTCATTCCGACGATCTCGAAGCCTGCAAACTCGAAGCCATCACGCGTGCTGCGGCGACGGTTGGCCAGCCGCAGGTCCCCGGAAAGGCGTTCACTGACATCGGGGAGCAGGAGGTTCTCGAAGGCCAAGTTTGCCTGGTCCTCAAGCGCATCCAGAAGGGTGGTGGACAACTCGATGCACATGCCCTGGGCAGAGAGGTCGGCAACCTCGCCAATCACGGGATCCTTCCAGGCCTTTGCATGGAGTTCGATCTGAGGCCGCTGGGCCATCGGGATGTGCACGCGGAACGTTTCGCGGCGTTGCAGGTAGTACAGAGTTTCCGGATAGGTGCAGACGTAGAGCGCGCCTTTTTGCTCCTGCTCGATGCGTGTTACATGCGTGCCGAATCGCACTGCAACCCCGCGCAGCGCGGCGAATACGCGCAAGTCCATGCCGGCCTGAACCTGCTGGTGCGCGCGAGGCGGGGTGAGCTCGTCGAGAAAGAGTTCCTTGGCGGCTGGGTCCAGACGGACCAGGGCCGAGGTGTACAGGGGGCCGTCGGTATCCACGCGAACGCTCACGACGGTGAGCTTGTGGTCGAGGTCCTTGAGGATGCCGGCAATCCGGTCCGGCTTATCGACGGTATAGTCCGTGTCGTCCATGCGTCCGAAGTGTTAGGAAGGTGTGAGGACGCAAGGTACTGGTGGATGCCGCGAAAAGCCAGCCTCCACCAGCACCGGCCTCTCAGGCCTGGGTGATCTGGCGTCCGCCGCGGTTTCCGGGCCGGGCGCGGCCATACGGGTCGTAGGTAGCCGCGGGGCCGGTTTCCTCGCCGCGGAGGATCTGCATGGAGAGTTCCACGCGCTGGCGGTCACGGTCGATCAGGCGCGCATTGCCCTGATTCAGAGTGTCGCAGCGTTCGATGGACTGGCGCAGGGCTTGCCACAGGTCGTTCAGTACGACGCCATCGTCCATCTTCGAGAACAGGCGCGCGATGCCCTCGGGGCTGAAGGCCTCGCCGGCGGCCTCGACCAGGCCTTGCTGGTTGCGTGTCTCGGTTTCCAGCTCATGCAGCAGGGTCTGCTTGCCCGTCACCACGCCCTGCAGCGTATCGGGTTGGCGCGCTTCGACCGCGCGCGTCTCCTGTAGCAGGCTCTCTTCCAGCTGATGAGCCAGCCGGATTGAGGTCTCGAGCGAGCGTTGCAGTTGATGGTGCGCGTCGGCATTCATGGGCGATAGACCGGGTTAGCGCAGCAGGCTTTCGAGGTCGATCATGCGATCGGCCAGCTGCTGGTTGTCCACCGGATAGTTGCCGCTGGAGATCGCCTCGCGCAGTTCGGCAACGCGGGCGGCGTCGAAGGGGGCGGTGTCGCCCGCGCCGGCCGCGGCATTCATTGCCTGGGCGGCCCCGGTGAGCGTGACCGAATCATTGTTTGGCGCCGATGCGTTACCGGAGGCCGGGGCACGGTTTGCCGTGTTGCCGGACTCGTCGCGACCCTTTACCCCGGGGTTCTGGCTGTCGGGGCGCAGGCTGTTCGTGTTGAGGCCCTTGATATCCATGATGCCTTCCTGTCGTTGTAACTGTGCTGCAATTGTTTACGGCCAGCGGTGCTGAAACTGTAGGCCTCGAGGGCGGAAAAGTGTAACCGGCTTCACAATCCGCTTCGAAGATCATCGGCGTGCCTGGTGAGGCGAGGCCTCAAAGCGCTACCCGGATGTGGCCGGAGGCCTGGATTTCGCCTTCGACGACCCGCCCGGAGGATGCGTTCTTGACGCGGATTCGCTCGCCCAGCGTCCCGTTCTCCAGCGCTTCGCCCTGCATGCGGATGGCGATTGAGCCGTTCTCTGCCAGGATGGTAACCCGCTGGCCGCGACTGATGATCTCGCGCGGGCTCACGTGCTGGGTTCCGATGATCTGACCCGGGCGGATGCTGCGCCGGGTCTGCTGGCCGATCAGGGCATTCTTTTCCTCATGATAACTGCCGGCATGGCGCGAGGTCTCGATTCGCTGGAAACGCAGGTCGCCCGCCGAGAGGGTGTGCTGGCGCGGCAGGGTGCGGTTCGCAACCAGCACTTCGGCGTAACGTTCGACCGTCGCCGGCACGTATAACTGCCAGGTCACCGGGCCGGCACACTGGATATGGACAGCGGTGTTGCCGTCACGCCGCCCGCCGGGTGGTAAACGCGCTTCCAGGCCGTCCGTGCAGGGGACGAGGCGCAGACGCTTGTCGAGCTGGCCAATCTCGATGGAAACATCCTTCTCGCTATCGGTAACGCCCAGTTCCTGAATCAGGAACTGCTCGGCGGCGTGACGGATGTCGTCAACTGGGTGGACTTCGGCCCGGACGCTGGTAGACAGCAGTACCAGGATGAACAAGAGGGCGACTCCGGCAAGGAGACGCGGAATGCTTCGCACACTGGCGTTCGAGTCGATCACGCTCGCTGGCGAGGCATCGGAGGGCCCGCCTTTTCCTGGAACGAATGAGGCCCCAACGCGAACGGGCGAACGGATCAGCGTCTTCCTGGCAGCGGAAGAGAATTCTGAAATGTTTCGGCGCTGGTTCATGTCGCGGTCCTGTTTGGTCCTGTCCTGCGCAGCCCGTTCGGTGCGGGCGTCGGACTGTGCGCGAATGGCTCGGGTTTGGCGGATCTTGCGTCGATGTCGAGCGAGTCGCGAGCGGTTTCAGTCCGCAAAAACAAGCAGATCTCGTGCCAATGAACGGGCATCCGGTGCCACGCGCGCATTCAAGGCCCGTCGCGGGCGGCCGTTATGGCCATGAGGCGGCGTCAGAAGGCGCATGCACGCTAATGCAAATGACAGGCCGGGGTTGCGCGGTGCACACTTGGCCTTTGAGGCCTGTCCGGTGCTAAGAGCAATCGGGGCAAGGAGAGCGGCACGATGAGTCAATTCATTGACGATGTGAATCAGCGAACCCAGTTGGTGGGGCAGAACCGCATGGAGCTGCTGCTGTTCCATCTGGGCGGGTCGCAGACCTTCGGGATCAATGTCTTCAAGGTCCGCGAGGTGATTCCGTCGCCACCGCTGCGTCAGATTCCCGGCTCCATGAGCGTCGTACGCGGGGTGGCGACGTTGCGTGGCGGTACCGTGCCGATCATTGACCTGGCGCGAGCGATGGGCCTGCGTGGCGCCGTCGGGGCGGTCGACAATGGGGAGCAGAAGGTGGTGGTCACCGAGTTCAATCGTTCGGTGCAGGGCTTCTGGGTGTCGGCGGTGGACCGCATCGTCAACGTGAACTGGCAGGACGTGAAGTCGCCCCCGCGCGGAACCGGACGCGAATCCTTCCTGGTGGCCGTCACGGAGATCGACAACAAGCTGGTCGAGATTATCGATGTCGAACGGGTGCTCTCCATCGTGAACCCGCTGCCCAGCGAGATTTCGCCATCCATCCGCGAGAACGCCCGCGAGGCCAGCGGGCGCAAGGTCGTGATCGTCGATGACTCGGTGGTGGCGCGCAAGCAGATCGAGGGGGCGATCAAGGGGCTCGGTTTCGAATACGATGTCTTCAAGGATGGCCAGGAAGCACTGGACTTCCTTGAGCAGAAGGCCGCGGAAGGGCCGGTAGGGGACCAGGTCGAACTGGTGATCTCGGATATCGAGATGCCACGCATGGACGGCTACACCCTGACCGCGCGCATCCGGGACAATCCCGCGCTGCAGAATTTGCGGGTGCTGTTGCACTCCTCACTGAGTGGGGAATTCAACACGGATATGGTCAAGCGCGCGGGGGCCGATGCCTTTTTGTCCAAGTTCAATCCCGACGAGCTGGCGAATGCGGTGCTGGACCAGACCGGGCGCCCGGATCCGCAGGCCGAATGACCGGTCGGGCGGAACCGCGTTGCCGCTCGGCAAGCCCGGAGCGGCGACGGGTGGCCGCCACTCGGTGTGTATGGTGCCATGCGCGCGACGCCGTATACTCGACCCGATCTTCGGGATCACCCCGGTTTTCCGGCCAAGAGGCCCCGGTCAAGGATTCGTCATCAGGATGCCTAATCACGATGGACAGCGCTCAGGGATGACTTGGTGATCGATTCCCGCGACTACGAGGAGTTCTCCCGCTTTCTGCAGGACTGCTGCGGTCTGGTGCTGGGCGACAGCCGCCAGTACCTGGTTTCCAGTCGTCTGTCGCGGCTGCTCGACGAGTTCGACTTCAAGAGCGTCCCGGAACTGCTGCATGCCATGCGGCAGGCCCCGAATCCGCGCCTGCGCACCCGCGTGATCGATGCGATGACGACCAACGAGACGTCCTGGTTCCGCGATGGCTTTCCGTTCGAGATCCTGCGCCACGTGCTGTTGCCGGAACTGGCCGCGAAGGGAGGCAGCATCAAGGTCTGGTCCGCGGGCTGCTCCAGTGGGCAGGAGGCCTATACGATCTCGATGGTGGTCTCGGAATGGGAGGAGTCGCGGCCGGCCCGGAAGGTACCGGTTTCCATTCTGGGCACGGACCTGTCAGAGAAGATCCTGGACGATGCGCGGCGGGCCGTGTACGACGGCCTGAGCATCGTGCGCGGGCTCAGCGAGAGCCGGCGCGCGCGCTTCTTCGAGACCGTCGCGGATGGCCACAAGGTGATCCCGGATGTGCAGCGTCGCTGTCGCTTTCAGAAGCTCAACCTGATCGACAGCTATGCGGCGCTGGGCAAGTTCGACCTGGTGTTCTGCCGCAACGTGCTGATCTATTTCTCTGGCGACACCAAGCGACAGGTTCTTGACGCTATCGCCCGGCAGATGAATCCGGGCGGGTATCTGTTTCTTGGCGCTTCCGAGACCGCAGGGCCTTATACCCAGGCTTTCGAGACCGTACGAACCGAGTACGGCTCGGTACTTCGTCTGAAGTCCTGACGTAATCCAGCCCCGGGGCTGATTCCCGGGAACGCCCGTGCAATGCGGGCGGCGAGTCGTTCCATCCCTTCCCCTGGCTGCCCGCTGTGCCTGCGTCCCTGCGGCACGCCGCTCGAGAATGGCATAACGATTGCTTCAGTCCCCCTGCGAAGGGTCGCAATCGGTGCGCCCCGTTCTCCAAGCGAGGGTCCGCCACGGGCGGACAGGACGGAAGCGATGAGTCTCTCTCTCGACAAGGCGATGGGTATTTCTCCGCAGGCGGTGAATGTGCGGGCGCAGCGCATGGAGCTGTTGGCCTCCAACATCGCCAACGCGGATACCCCGAACTACAAGGCGCGGGATATCGATTTTCGTGCGGTACTCGAATCCGCGGCCGGCGGCGGCAATAGCTTGCCCATGGCGCGCAGCCAGGCGGCGCATCTCGACCCCAATGCTGGCGCGATGAACGGACAGGTCGAGGCGCTTTACCGCATCCCCTCGCAGGCGTCGCTGGATGGAAACACGGTGGACCCGCAGATGGAGCGGGCCGCCTTTGCCGAGAACGCCGTTCAATACCAGAGCAGCCTGGAATTCCTCAATCGCCGGGTCTCCGGCATTCGTGAAGCCCTGCGGGGCGATCGTTAGGGAAACGCTGATCAATGTACACACTTGCGTTGGTACCCCAGGTTTTTCGAGACAAGGCGCGTCGTGCAGCGGGTAGTGGGTCTAGCCGTCCGTTTCTGATGAATTCGGGGCGCAACGCAGGATCGGGGAACCTGGGGTACCAACCCCACCAACCATTCAAAGCAGGGGCTTGGCCGCTTTTGAGTGCGCACGGCGTTGCGGCTCTCTTGTGCAGATTGACTGCACTGCGGTCACCGCGCCTTGTTCGCACCCAAAAGCGACTCGAGCGCGAGTGCGTACATTCATCAGTGTTTCCCTCGCGTGACGCGGAACTGATCGGGAGATCGATGTCGTGAGTAACCTTTTCAGCCTGTTCAATACCTCCGCCTCGGCGCTGTCGGCGCAGTCGGTGCGCCTGAACACCGTGGCCTCGAACCTGGCCAACGCGAACACCGCGGCGACCAACCCCGACGAGGCCTATCGCGCCAAGCAGGTGCTGTTCCAGAGCGTGATGGACCAGGCCAACCCGAATGGTTCGTCGACGGCCGTTCGGGTGGCCGGCGTGACCGAGTCGCAGGCGGCGCCGCATGCGCATTACGAACCCCATCACCCGCAGGCCAACGAGGAGGGCTACATCTTCCGTCCGGCCATCAGCGTGGTGGAGGAGATGGCCAACATGATGTCCGCCTCGCGCAACTACGAAGCGAACGTGGAGGTGATGGAGACCTCGCGTCAGCTGCTCCAGCGCACATTGCAGATCGGTCAAGGCTAGGGAGCCATCGATGACACAGATATCCCCCGAATTGCTGGATCGCCTGGGCCTCTCGCGCCCCGAGCAGAAACAGGACAAGGACATGGACCGCCTGGGCCAGTCCGACTTCCTCAAGCTGATGACGACCCAGCTGGAGAATCAGGACCCAATGGAGCCGATGGACAACGGCGACTTCCTGGGCCAGATGGCGCAGTTCTCGACCGTAACCGGCATCGAGGAGCTGTCCAAATCCTTCCAGCAGCTGGCCCAGTCGCTGGGCCAGAACCAGACGCTGCAGGCCGCCTCACTGGTAGGCAAGGACGTGCTGGTTCCCGTCGAATTCGGCGAGCTGGGTCCGGACGGCCTGATCAAGGGTGCGGTGGACCTGGATCGCTCCACGGAGGAGCTGCAGATCGACGTGTACAGCCCGAACGGCGAGCGCATCCGCCGCATGAACCTGGGCGCCGCCGGCAGCGGCCTGCAGGAGTTCAGCTGGAACGGCATGCGCGACGACGGGACCTTCGCACCCCCGGGCGTCTACGAGTTCAAGGCCACGGCCCGCTCCGGGACCCAGTCCGAGGCCGTGGATACCTTTCTGGATGCCCGCGTGGAGAGCGTCGCGGTGGGTAACGATTCCGGGCTGGCACTGACCGTGCAAGGCCTGGGCGAGATCAGCTTTTCGGATGTACGGCGGATTGGCGGCTAACGGCCGGCTCGCGTCGAACGAACCCTAACGGAGGAAACACCCCATGCCCTTCAATATCGGATTGAGCGGACTGAACGCGGCCCAGGCCGACCTACAGACCACCGGCAATAACGTCTCGAACTCGGGGACCACCGGTTTCAAGCGCTCGCGGGCGGAGTTCGGTGACGTGTTTGCCCAGAGCTTCGGTGGCATCAGTCAGACGGCGATCGGCTCCGGCACGCGCCTGCAGGCGGTGACCCAGCAGTTCTCGCAGGGCCGGACCGAGTTCACCGAGAACGGCCTGGACCTGGCAATCAACGGCGAGGGCTTCTTTGTCCTGAACGACCAGGGCAGCACGGTGTACAGCCGGGCGGGAGCCTTCCAGGTCGATCGCGACGGCTACCTGGTGAACAACCAGGGGCTACGTCTGCGTGGCTATGACGAGGCTGGTGGGACCAATCTCGGAGATCTGCGTCTGCAAACCGATACGGCCGCTCCCCAGGCCACCGAAAACCTTGAGGCACTGATTAACTTGCGTTCGGATGCGGCGACATTGAGTGACGATCCGGACGATTTCGTTCTCGATGACCCGGAGACCTACAACTTCTCCACCTCGCTCACCATGTATGACTCCCTAGGTATTGCGCGGGACGCCAACCTCTACTTCGTGAAGACTGCCCAGAACGAGTGGAATGCCCATGTTGCGGTGCGGCGAGACGATGGAAACTTGGAGGAGCTCGCTAACTATGGGGGTGGTGATTCAGGGCCGTTGGGTCTGGAGTTCGATGTCAATGGCCAGCTGGTGGGTGTAGATCCGCCCGCGGAAGGCCTCACCGTCCCGGGCGGTAGCTTGGACGGCGCGGATGACTTGGTCTTCGATATCAACTTCGACGGGACCACGCAGTTCGGTGGTGATTTCTCGGTGAACGACCTGAATCAGGACGGTTTCGCCTCCGGCCAGCTGACCGGCATCGATATCGACCAGACCGGTGTAGTGTTCGCGCGCTTCACCAATGGTCAGTCCTCGGTTCTCGGCCAGCTGGCGCTGGCGAATTTCCCCAACCCGCAGGGTCTGGAACAGCTAGGTGACAACAACTGGGCCGAAACCTTCGCGGCGGGTGACGTGCGACTGGATCGTCCAGGGTCGAGCAACCTAGGTTCCGTACAGGCCGGTGCACTTGAGGCCTCCAATGTGGATATCGCGCAGGAGCTGGTGAATCTGATCACTGCGCAGCGCAACTTCCAGGCGAACGCGCAGACGATCTCCACGGCCGATCAGGTCACCCAGACGATCATCAACATCCGTTAAGTCGCGGATGAGACGCTGAAGAGGGCTTGAGCATGGATCGATTTCTGTACATCGCGATGTCCGGTGCGAAGGAGACGATGCACGCACAGGCCATCAACAACCACAACCTGGCCAACGCCAATACCGACGGCTTCCGCCAGGCGCTGGCCACGGCGGATACCTTGCCGGTGCGCGGGCCGGGCCATGCCTCGCGCGACTACACCCAGATCGGCAACGATGCGGTGGATTTCAGCAAGGGCAAGATGCAGAGCACCGGCCGCGATATGGACATCGCCATTGAGGGCGAAGGCTTTATCGCGGTCCAGGGCCCGGACGGGGAGGAAGGCTACACCCGCGCCGGCTCGCTGCATGTGGACGCCTTCGGGCTGCTGCGCACCGCGCAGGGCCACCAGGTGCTGGGGGATGGCGGCCCGATTGCCATCCCGCCGGCAGAGCAGATCGAGATCGGCACCGACGGCACCATCAGCGTGCGCCCCCTGGGCGTGGGCCCGGAGGCCCTGGCGGCGGTGGAACGCATCCGCCTGGTCAACCCGGACACCGACGAACTCCAGCGCGGGGATGACGGCCTGTTCCGCCTGGCGGAAGGGGGCGAGGCCCCGGCGGACGCCGAGGTGCGCGTGGTCTCCGGGATGCTGGAGGGCAGCAATGTGAACACCGTGGAGGCCCTGACCCGGATGATCGAGCTGTCCCGACACTTCGAGATGCAAGTGAAGATGATGGACAGCGCCAACACGCTTGAACAAAGCAGCAACCGCTTGCTCGGCCTCGGCTAGGCAGCGGTCACTTTGCAGGACTGACAGGAGAACACCATGAACCAGGCACTGTGGATCGCCAAGACCGGCCTCGACGCGCAGCACACGCGCATGTCGACGGTCTCGAACAACCTGGCCAACGTGAATACCACCGGCTTCAAGAAAGACCGGGCGGTATTCGAGGACCTGATCTATCAGACGGTACGCCAGCCGGGCGCCCAGGCCACTCAGGACCAGCAGCTGCCCTCGGGCCTGCAGATCGGTACCGGGGTGCGCGCCGTCTCCACCGAGAAGATGTTTCAGCAGGGCAACCTGCAGCAGACGGACAACTCGCTGGATATGGCCATCGAGGGCCGCGGGTTCTTCCAGATCCTGCTGCCGGACGGAAATGTGGGCTACACCCGGGACGGCAGCTTCCAGTTGAACTCGGATGGCCAGGTGGTGATGTCCAATGGCTACCCGCTGCAGCCGGGTCTGTTTGTGCCGGAGGACACCCAGTCCCTCTCGATCGGCAAGGACGGCACGGTGACCGCGCAGATTCCGGGGCAGGCCGCCCCGGTGGAGCTGGGCAATATCCAGCTGGCGGATTTCGTGAATCCGGCCGGTCTGCAGGCGGTGGGCGAGAACCTGTTTCGCGAGTCCGCGGCCTCGGGCGTGGCGCAGCAGTCCCTGCCGGGCCTGAACGGCACCGGCACCGTGGTGCAGGGCTCGCTGGAGACCTCGAACGTGAACATCGCCGAAGAACTGGTGAACATGATCGAGACTCAGCGCGCCTACGAGGTCAACTCCAAGGCGATCTCCGCGGCCGACCAGTCGCTGCAGTTCGTCAACCAGACGATCGGGTGATCTGATGACGCGCCTCGGAACCGTTCTCCGCCTGGCCCTGGCTGTGACCGCCGCGTTGCTGCTGTCCGCCTGCGCCGCCACTCAGACGACCAAGCCGGACGACAACCCGGAGTACCAGCCGGTGATGCCGGCGCAGCCGGTCCCGCAGTCGCAGAACAATGGCGGCATCTACCAGGCCGCCCATTCCCAGGGGCTGTTCGAGGACTACAAGGCGCGCAATGTCGGCGACATCCTGACGGTCATCCTTGCGGAGAGCACCAACGCGCAGAAGTCGGCGTCGACTTCGACCGGCAAGGATTCGAACCTGGAGCTGGGCAATCTCTCGGCCTTCGGCCGCGACGCCACGTTCAACGGTCGCCCGTTGTTTGGGGCGAGCAACTCGAGTTCGCGGGACTTCGACGGGTCCGGGGATTCCTCGCAGAGCAACCAGCTCGACGGCGAGATCACCGTGACCGTGGCCGAGGTGCTGGCGAACGGCAACCTGGTCGTGCAGGGCGAGAAATGGCTGGGCATCAACCAGGGCGAGGAGTACGTGCGCTTTCGCGGCATCGTGCGCCCGGTGGACGTGACCACCAACAACACCGTGCTCTCCACCCAGGTGGCCAACGCCCGCGTGTACTACGGCGGTTCCGGCGTACTGGCGGACAGCAACACACCTGGGTGGATCACGCGCTTCTTCAACAGCCCGATCTGGCCCTTCTGACCCGGCATGACCGTGGCGAGGTACGACATGGATTCCACACGCACGACACAACGCGCCTCAGGCTTACCGGCTGCGCCGTTCGGCGACTGGCGCCGGCTGGGGCTACTGTTCCTGGCGGCGCTGCTGGTGGCGGGGCTGGGGAGTGCCGCGGTCTCGGCGCAGACCGCGATGCAGCAGCAGGTGGCCATGCAGGAGCGCAGCTACATGGAGCGGGTCAAGGATGTGGCCAGCGTCTCCGGCGTGCGTGACAACCAGCTGATCGGTTATGGCCTGGTGGTCGGCCTCGATGGTACGGGGGACCAGACCACCCAGACCCCGTTCACCGTTCAGAGCCTGAACAACATGCTGGGCCAGCTGGGGCTGACGCCGGATGCTGGCAACCCGCAGCTGCGCAACGTGGCCGCGGTGATGGTCACGGCTGAACTGCCACCGTTCGCCAAGGCGGGTCAGCGGATCGATATCACCGTGTCGTCCATGGGCAACGCGACCAGCCTGCGCGGCGGCACGTTGCTGATGACACCGCTCAAGGGGGCGGATGGCCAGACCTACAGCATCGCCCAGGGCAATCTGATCGTGGGCGGGTTTGGCGCGGAAGGTACCGATGGCTCGCGCATCACCGTGAACGTGCCCAGCGTCGGCCGTATCCCCAACGGAGCAACCGTGGAGCGCGAGGTCCCGACCGCGTTCGCCCAGGGCGATCACGTCACCCTGAACCTCAACCGGCCGGACTTCACTACCGCCAACCGCCTGGTGCAGACGGTGAACGATACCTTCGGCCATGGCGTGGCCCATGCCCTCGACGGCTCGTCCGTGCGGGTGCGGGCGCCGGCGAACCCGGATCACCGGGTCGGTTTCGTGGCCGAGCTGGAGAACCTGCCGATCGAACGCGGCACGCCGCCGGCGCGCGTGATCGTGAACTCGCGTACCGGGACCGTGGTGATCGGCTCCAGTGTGCAGGTGACCCCTGCGGCCGTCTCCCACGGCAGCCTGACCGTCACCATCAGCGAGGCCCCTCAGGTCGTGCAGCCTGCGCCCTTTGGCGAGGGCGAGACCGCCATCCAGCCGGATACCGACATCGCGATCGAGGAGGGCGACAACACCATGTTCCTGTTCGACCCGGGCACCTCGCTGGACGAGATTGTCCGCGCCGTGAACAACGTGGGCGCGGCCCCGGGCGATCTGGTCGCGATCCTGGAGGCCCTGCGCGAGGCCGGTGCGCTGCGCGCGGAGTTGGTGGTGATCTGATGATTGGCTCGGGCATGGATACCCAGATGCAAGCCCGCGCGGCCATGGCCTCGGACCCCAGTGGTCTGCAGGACCTGGCCCGGGGCGCGCGTGCCGGCGATCAGAAGGGTCTGGAAGCCGTGGCCCGCGAGTTCGAGGCGATGCTGATCGGCCAGATGCTCAAGCAGATGCGCGAGGCCTCGCTGGGCGACGGCCTGTTCGACAACGACCAGAGCAACATGTACCTGGAGATGCAGGATCAGGAGTTCGCGAAGGCCATGAGCCAGGGCGACGGCATCGGCCTGCGCGATGCCCTGATGCGTCAGCTCTCTGCCCAGCAGCCTGTGGATCCCGAGACGCTGAACGACCCGGATCGCCAGGCGGCGCTCGAACTGCCGCGTCGACGCTCGGAGCTGGATACCCTGCGGGCGTTGCAGGGCGAGGCGGAATTCGAGTTGCGCCCGGTGGGCCCGCAACGCCCGGAAGCTGTGTCGCCGGAGGCGGCTCGCAAGGCGGCGCCGCAACCGGCACCCATTGCCTGGCCGCCGCGGGACGCCGCGGACTTTGTGCAGACCCTGGAACCCCTGGCGCGGGATGCCGCGGCGGAGCTGGGCGTTGAGCCAGGCATCCTGCTGGCGCAGAGCGCGCTGGAGACCGGCTGGGGGCAGCACGTCCCGTCGCGGGCCGATGGCCAGCCGAGCTTCAACCTGTTCGGCATCAAGGCCGACAGCCGCTGGGAGGGCGATCGCGTCTCGGTGGGCACGCTGGAGTTCCGCGAGGGCGTGGCCCAGCGCGAACAGGCGCGCTTCCGCGCCTATGCCGACCCGGCCGAGTCGTTCTCCGATTACGTCGAGTTCATTCGTAATAACCCGCGTTACCACCGGGCCCTCCAGGCCGGGGATGACGCGCAGTACATCCGCGAGCTGCAGGACGCCGGCTATGCCACCGACCCGGCCTACGCGGACAAGGTCCTGCGGGTGCGCGACCAGATGGCGGCGCATCGTGACAGCGGATCGACTCAAGTCGCGGCGGATGCCGCCGTTACCCGTACCAAGGGGTAGAGCATGAAGCAGAAATGGCCCAGTCCGGTTACTGAACAGGCGTTGTCGCGGGAGGCACGGGCATGAGCGCGTCCGGCATCGGCACCTCCGCGCTGCTGGCGTTCCAGCGCGCGATCGGCACGACCAGCAACAACATCGCGAACTCGGCGACCGAAGGCTACAGCCGCCAGCGCACCGAGCTCTCCAATCTGACCCCGCAGTTCCTGGGAGGCAGCTTCCAGGGCCAGGGCGTGCAGGTGGACACGATCCGCCGTATCTCCGACGACTTCGTGAACACCCAGCTGCGCAATTCGATCTCCGATCAGTCGAACGCCGAGCTGAAGGCCTCGCTGGCCGGGCGCATCGACGACCTGCTGGGCAGCTCCAGTTCCGGCCTGACGCCGGTGCTGCAGGACTTTTTTGATGCCGGCCAGGACCTGGCCAACGATCCGACCTCCAGCGCCGCGCGCACGGTCTTCCTGACCGAGGCGGAGTCTCTGGCCGAGCGATTCGGCTCGATCGACCGTCGCATCGAGGAGCAGCGCGACATCATCAACGGGCAGATCCGTACCAACGTCGACGAGATCAACTCGCTGACCGAGGCGGTCGCGGGGCTCAACCGCGAGATCGTGTCCAAGTCCACCCAAGGCACCCCGAACGATCTGCTGGACCAGCGCGATCGCGTGCTGAACCAGCTGGCGGAGAAGGTGAACGTCCGCATCACCGAGCAGGACGACGGCGCGGTGAATGTGTTCGTCGGCAATGGCCAGGCGCTGGTGCTGGGCGGTAACAACCGCGAACTGGTCGCCGAGTCGCTGACCGGGGATCCGCGCTCGCCGGATATCGGACTGGCCACCAGCGGCGATCCGGTCAATATCTCCCGCTTCATCCAGGGCGGCGAGCTGGGCGCTTTGCTGGAGACACGTACCGGCATCATCGACGAGGCCCAGAACACGCTGGGACGACTCGCCATCAGTATCGGCGAGGAATACAACCAGCAGAACCAGCTTGGGCTGGATCTTAACGGGGAGTTGGGCACGGATATCTTCGGGATCGCGGATTCGGCGGTCCGTGGTTTCCCGGGCAACGGTTCGAATGATGTTCCGGAGGTCGAGTTCACGGATGTCCGCGCAATCACCACGTCGGATTACCGCCTGCGGTATGACGATGCGGCAGATGAGTACGAGTTGACCCGGCTGTCCGACGGCGCCTTGGTCGCATCCGGTCCCGCGGGTGTTCTGGAAGGGAACGGGATCAGCGTCGATACGGGAGGCATCACGGGTGCGGAGGATGGCGATGAATGGCTGATCCAGCCGACGCGCAACGGAGCTCGTGATCTGTCGGTCGAGATGACGGACCCCTCCGGTATTGCGGCTGCCGCGGCCGTCCGCGCAGATCTTGGTGAGGGCAATACTGGTAATGCGACGATTGGTTCGGTGCAGGCGGTGGATGCCGATGATCCGGACCTGCTTGATGAGGTGGTGGTTGAGTTCACCGGAGGAAATTTCGAAGTTGGAACGGAAACCTTCGCACTGGATCCTGATGGCGTAACGACCATTACGGCCAACGGTTGGGAGATGGAAATCCGTGGTACGCCGGCGGACGGCGATACCTTTTTTGTGAGCAGCAACGAGGGGTATCCGGGCGACAACCGCAACATGCTGGCGATGAACGATCTGTCGGACGAGCGGCTGGTGGGTGGTGACCGTACCTTCGGGGATGGCTACAACAGCCTGCTGGCCAATGTCGGCACGCGTACGCGCCAGGCCCAGGTGGCGCAGGAATCGGCCAATGCCCAGCTGGAACAGGCCCGCGCCCAGCGCGAGGCGGTGTCCGGGGTCAACCTCGACGAAGAGGCGGCGGATCTGATCCGCTATCAGCAGGCCTATCAGGCGGCCGCTCAGGTCATTTCGGTCAGCAATTCGCTGTTCGATTCGCTGCTCGGCGCGTTCCGTCGCTAGCGGCCTCTGGAGACACGGATTATGCGCATCTCGACCACTCAGATCTTTCAGTCCGGCATCGACCAGATACAGCGTGGCCAGACCGAGTTGAATCGGACCTCGCTGCAGATGGGACGGGGCGAGCGCATCCTGTCGCCATCCGATGACCCGAGCGGTGCGACCCAGGTCAATCAATTCGAGCGCATTATCCAGGCCACCAAGCAGTACCAGCGAAACATCGACAACACCCAGCCGCGCCTGCAGCAGGAGGAGTCGGCCCTGCAAAGCGGGACGGACCTGCTACAGCGGGCGCGCGAGCTGGTGGTGGCCGGCAACAACGACAGCCAGACGAACGAGACGCGCAGTTATCTCGCGGGCGAGCTGCGCCAGCTGCGCGAGGGGATGTTTGATATTGCGAACACCAAGGATCCGAACGGCGAGTACTTGTTTGCGGGGACGAAGTCGTTGCAGCAGCCCTTCCAGCAGGATGGCACGGGTGCAGTTCGCTATGAAGGGGCCGAGGGCACGGGGAGCGTTCGCGAGGTCGCGATCTCGGCCAATCGAAAGATTCCTGTGGGCGACACTGGCGCGCGCGTGTTCATGGATATTCCGGAAAACGATGGCCGAGTCGGGACTGAAATCATCAATCGCGAGGCGGGCAGCAGCCTCGTTGTGGAGCAAACTGGCGTAAGTGACGTTGGCAGCCTCGACGGACGCGATTACACCATCGGGTTTTCTGATGATGGAGACGGCAACCTCCAGTTTTCGATCACCTACGAGGACGAGAATGGAGTGACCCAGTTCGCCGAGGATCCTAATGGGGATCCGATGGAAGACCGGCCTTATGTTTCTGGCGAGTCCATCCGTTTCGAAGGGCGTAATATCACTTTGAGTGGGAATCCCCAGCCGGGAGACGAGGTCCTTTCGCGCGCAGCCGATACCAAGGACGTGTTCGCAACACTGGACTCGATCATCGAAGCCCTTGAGCAAGGGGGAGCGACTCCGGAGACTCGGGCGAATCTCGCGACAGCCAGCAACACGGCGCTCGCCGACCTGGATGCCGTGCTGGGCAACTTCAGTGACATACGCGCCGAGGTGGGGTCGCGCCTGAAGAGCTTCGATCAGCAAAAGGATTTGAACGAGGACCGCCTGGTGGACCTGAACAGCGCTGTCTCCGAGATTCGCGACCTGGACTATGCCGAGGCGATCAGCCGTTTCAACCAGCAGCAGGTGGCCCTGCAGGCCGCGCAGCAGACCTATACCCAGGTGAACCGATTGTCGCTGTTCGACTTCCTCTGATCCGAGAGCTCAGGTGGGCGGGCCATGGTTGCGCCTTTGTGCGACCATGACGCCGTCCTGATCTGCGAGAGTCCGGCATGGCCAAGAACAACGAACCCTCCGCGCCCATCCAGTACCGTTCCACCGGGCGTCCCCCGCGCTACCTGATTGTCCTGCTGATCCTGGCGGCGTTGTGGGCGGGCTTCTGGGGTGTAATCCACCTGCAGTCGGGCGAGCCCGAGGCGGTGACGCTGGACGTCGAGGAGCAGGCCGAGCTGGAGGCCAAGCTGCAGGCGCTGGCGCCGCGCGATGCCGAGCCCCGCCCGGACCAGGCACCCGGTGACCCGATCATCGATCTCGACGCCGAGGCCGAGCCGCTGGTCCCGGAACTCTACGAGGAACGGGCCGAGGCACGCAGCGTGCGCTTCAGCGAGCGCGAATTGAATGCCCTGATCGCCCAGGACCCGGACCTGGCCGGACGCGTGGCCATGCGTCTTACGCCCGGGCAGGTCAGCACTCGGGTGCGTATTGAGGTTCCGGCCGATATCCCATTGCTGGGGGGGCGTGTCCTGAATGTCCGCTCGGGCGTGCGCTTTGAGACTGACGATGGGCGGGTGCATGCGCGCCTGGTCGGTGTCAGCGTCGCGGGGATCCCGCTGCCGGATGCCTGGCTGGGCGGGTTGAAGGACGAGGACCTGCTGGCGCTGGAGCCCTTCCAGCAACTGCGCGCGGGCATCGAGTCCATCGAGGTCCGCGACGGCGAACTGGTGCTGGAACTCGCCCGCTAAAGCCGCCCGAGTCCGTCCGCGAATCACACCGTTTCCCGCACGCGTTCATTTTTCCGTCAATGCTTCTACTAGGCGCGGAGGAGTGCGGGTCGGTTGCGGTGCCCCCTAATGCGTTTCGATCCTCAGGGAGACGCAACGCATAAACGGCGATGGCACGGAGTACCAAGCCCATCGGCCGCCCGGATCCTCACCGTGAGCCCGTCATCCCGGAAACCGCGCAGCGGTTATCCGGGATCTCCATCGTTGGAGGTGGCACAGATGTCGGGGTGTTGGTGCGCGGGGAGATCCCGGCTCTTCGCTGCGCTACGGCCGGGATGACGAGAAGGGGGGCACTATGGCCGGGATGATGGGAAAGCAGGGTCCCGCTGGGATAACGGCCGGGGGATTGGGGCTGGATGGTTGCACCCACATTCGGAATGACCGACTAACCCTCAGAATGCTCCCCAACCACCGTCATCCCGGAAACTGCGTAGCGGTTATCCGGGATCTCCATCGTTGGAGGTGGCACAGATGTCGGGGTGTTGGTGCGCGGGGAGATCCCGGCTCTTCGCTGCGCTACGGCCGGGATGACGAGAACGGGAGCGCTACGGCCGGGATGACGAGAGCGGAAGTGCCAAGGCCGGGGTGACGAGAATGGGAGCGCCGCGCGCACCGCTGGACACCCGGCGCTCGGGGACCGGGGGCCGCATGGGAACGGTGCGGTTCGGCGGGCGCCTCACGGCACTCTGCGATTGACGTTTACGCTAACGCGGGGTGACGCGCAGGGTCTCGGCGCCCAGGGCCTGCAGGCGTCCACGTACGCTGAGGGTCAAGGTGGAATGCCCGGCCTCCAGCGACGGCTGGCTGGCTGACTCGTCCATGGCGCGCATGGCCATCATGGGCTGTGGCCGATCGTAGTGGTCGTCCGGCAATTCCACTTCCAGTGTGCGCAGGTGTGTGGCTCCCAGCGAGCGGGCGATGACGCGTGCTTGTTCCTTCAGGTCTTCCATGGCCTCTTCGATCATCGCCTCGCGATGTTCCTGGCGCGCCTCGGGGCTGAGGGAGAATCGGATCTGGCTGACGTTGAGGTCCCGCTGCTGGAGCGCGCCGACCAGTTCGGTCAACCGATCGAAATCGGCTCCGGTCAGTTCCAGGTTCTGCTGGACCAGCCAGGCATTGATGCGGCTGCGGTCGTCGGAGTCGTGAATGGCGCGGGTGGAATAGCCGATGGTGCGGGCGTCAATCCCATCTTGTTCGCCGGCGCGTTCCAGTGCGGCTTGCATGTTGCGGTTGACGGTGGCGGCGGCCGTGGCGGCCTCCGGGGCGCGGGCCTCGGTCGTCATCAGCACGGTCATGTGGTCGTTGGCGACCTGGCGCTCGGCCTTGCCGGTCAGGGCCAGCGTGGTTCCGCCGTCGCTTGCGATGGCAGTAGCCGGAAACGCCAGGACCAGGGCGGCGAGCCCGGCGACGAGCCAGGACGGGCGGGGCGCGAGGGGAGTGTTCTTCGGTCGCATGTTCATGAACCTCTACAGATTGCGCGCAAGCCGGAGGCCGGCGAACACGTGGCGTTTTTCGGGGGTGAAGAAGTTGCGCATTGTAGAGCGGGTGAGCAATGGATCGCTCCAGGCGCTTCCGCCGCGCAAAACGTAGTGTTCGCCGTCGAACCAGGGTAGGGAGTATTCCTTGTACGGGAACGGCTGGAAGCCCGGGTAGGGCTGAAAGGGGTTGCCGCACCATTCCCATACCTGGCCCGTGGCGCGCAACCGCCCGGCCTGGGCGGCGTGTTCCCATTCGTGTTCGTGGGGGAGGCGGGCACCCACCCAGCGGGCGTAGGCCGAGGCCTCGAACCAGGAGAGTCCGACGGCGGGTGCATGCGGATCGAGTGCCTGGGTGCCGTGGGGGAGGGTTTGTACCCGGGTCCCGTCGGGTAGCTTCCGCCACCCGAGAGGGGCCGCGATGCCCGTTTGTACCAGCCAGGTTCGACCCGGCGGGTCCCAGTGGGGGCCCGGGCGGTAGCCTCCGGCCTCGATAAACGCGGCGATCTCGGCATTGGAGACCGGATGCGAGCGGATCGTGTGGGGGGCGAGTCGGACCGGGTGGAGGCCACGCTCGTTGTCGAAGGCGGTTGCCGCGTCGCTGCCGCTGACATGTTCGCCGCCCGGGCACTCGATCCAGTCGCCGCCGGCCGCCAGTGCGGGTTTTGGCTCCTGCGTTTGGGGTGGGGCGGGGCGATGCAGGCGGGCGAACCAGCGCACCTGCTCCAGGCTTTCCAGGTGCATGGCGTGGTGCTGCGCGAGAAAACCGGTCAGGTAGTCCCGCTCGAGCAGGGGATGCCGCCGCACCGCTGGATGGTTGTGCAACAAGTCCAGGTGATGTTGCTGGCTGGCCTGGCCCCATTCCAGCAGGGATTGGCGCGTCGGGAGTCTTCCGCCGCGGCGCCACTTCGGGCTCTGTTCCGGGAAGTAGAGATCGTGCCAGTCGCGCCGGTCGGGCGGTGGTTCACCCAGGATGCGTTCGTGTAGCCATACCGCCTCGATGAAATGGCAATGGGCGTAGTGCCACCCGATGGGACTCAGGTCCGGGTGATACTGATTGCGCCATTCGTTCCCCGGTGTCGACTCCAGTGCCGTGTTCAGGCGGTCGTGCTGGGTCGCCAGGCAGTCCAGGAGGTCGGATGGGTGCGGGTTTGCACTTGGCTGCGGATGGGCGGCATTCATATCCGGTGGAGCGTGTTACAGTGCCAGGAGTTCCGGCGGTTCGTCGGGATCGAGGATCAAAAGATGGCCGGGGGGGACCGGGCGCCAGCGTTCGCGGTCGGTGAGGGGCTCGGAGGCCACAACGACGCTGTCGTCGGGGAACGTCTCGTCATCGGTGGTGTAGTAGAGGCTGGGACAGGGCGCATTGACCGCATGGCGGCTGGCGATGATGCGGCGGCCGTCGGACAGGATCACGTTCAGCAGGGCGGTGTCGGCACCCAGCCAAGTCTCCACGGTGGAGAACGCCTCGCCGAGGGCGCCCTCCAGCGTCGCGTTGTCGTCATCGGCCAGGTATTGCCGGACCAGGGCGAAGAGGTATTCGGAATCGGTGGTTCCCTCGATGCTCGATTCGACCTCCTGGCTGAGGATGTTCTGGATCTGCCGCCGGATGTCGGGACGGAAGCGGCTGATCAGGCCGTTGTGGCTGTACAGCAGGCCATCGCGGGCGAATGGCTGGGCGTTGACGGTGTCGCCGCCGAAGCCGGGGGTTGCACTGCGGATGGCCGCAACCCACAGGGGCTGGGTCATGTCGCTGGCCAGATCCACCAGGTTGGGATCCTGCCAGAGCGGATCGGCGCGCCGGTAATGGCGCGCAATGCCCCCCTCGCCAAACCAGCCGAAGCCGAAGCCGTCGGCGTTGACGCGGGCATACACCAGCTCCTGCGGGGCCATGGCTTGTTCGATCAGGTTGTGTGGCGGATCCAGGATCAGGCTGCGCAGCGTGATCGGAGGACCCAGATAGGCGAGGTGTCGGCACATGGCTAGGGTCAGTTGGGGCGTCCGGGGTTTCGTGCTAGCGTGCCGCAAACCACCCCGATACGGAAGCCCGGATGTCCGCCGAACCCAGTGCTGTCTCTATTTCCCCTCGTTACAGCCGCCAGGTGGTCGAGGAACGCGACGCCCACGCCGACTTGCTGGCCGATTTCCGCGCGGGGATGCTCGAGCCGCCCCGGTCCCTGCCGCCGAAGTATTTCTACGATGCGCGCGGATCGCAGCTGTTCGATGCGATCTGCGATACCCCGGAGTATTACCCCACGCGCCTGGAGGCCGACCTGCTGGAGCGGCATGCCGAAGCGATCCTGGAGGCGTCCGGGGCGCGCACGCTGTTTGAACTCGGCAGCGGGACGTCGCGCAAGACCGAGTACCTGCTGGCGGCGCTGGAAGCCCGCGTCTCCGCGCCCCATTACGTCGCGAACGACGTCTGTGCCGAGATCCTCGACGAGGCCGGCACGCGACTCCTGCAGCGCTTCGATCAGATGCGGGTGGACAGCCTGTGCGGGGACTATGCGGCGGCGCTGACCCATCTGGCCGATGTCTCCGGTGCGCAAGCCGACGGTCCGCGTCTGTTTGCCTTTCTCGGCAGCAGTCTGGGGAATTTCGAGGACGCCGAGGCGGCTGCATTGCTGCGACGAATCCGCGAGACCATGAACCCCGAAGACCGGCTGCTGCTGGGGCTGGACCGGGTCAAGCCGCGCCCGGTCCTGGAGGCGGCCTACAACGATGCGGCGGGGGTAACCGCGGCATTCAACCTGAACCTGCTGTCGGTGTTGAATACCGAGTTGGGGGCGGACTTCGATCCGGAGGGTTTCGAGCATCGCGCTCCGTTCGTCGAAGACCTCTCGCGGATCGAGATGCACCTGGTGTCGCGGCGGCAACAGACGGTGCGCGTGTCGGAGCCGGAGGCGGTTCTGGAGATCGCCGAAGGCGAGGTGATCCGGACCGAGATCTCGCGCAAGTTCAGCCGTGAGGCCATCGATCGTCTGCTGACAGCGGCCGGGCTCGAACATGCGGCACAGTGGTCCGCGCCCGAGGAGTGGTACTCCCTGTTTCTGCTGCGGCCGGGGGCGGACTGAGCGGGATGCGCGCACCGCGGCTGGTGCTGGTGCGGCACGCCCAGGCCGGAAACCCCGGCGACTGGGACGGGGCGGATCGTGACCGGCCGCTGACCGACAAGGGCCAGGTGAGTGCGGTACGCATGGCACAGGCACTCGGGGATCTGCTGCCGGGATCGGTCGAGCTCCTTTGCAGCCCCTATCTGCGGGCACGCCAGACGGCGATCCCCCTGTCCCAGGCGCTGGATGTCCCGGTGCGGCAGAAGAAATGGCTGGCGCCCGGGCAGCCCACGGGGCTGGAGGTCGAGGCCCTGGCCCGCAATCTCCCGGCGGATGGCGGCCTGGTGATCGTGGGACACGAGCCGGACCTGTCGCTGCTCGTAAGCTGTCTGCTGGGCACGACGGGCGGTCGGAGTCTGGTTCATATGGGCAAGGGCGATGCCTGCGGATTGACGGGCGCGCTGCCGGGCCCCATGCAGCTCGCCTGGCACCTGCCCCGACGTATCCTTGAACGGCTGGCCGGCGGTGAGGTGGATTGAACATGCACACGGAGAACGATGCCGAGACGGTTGCGGCCGTTGATCTGGGATCCAACAGCTTCCACATGATCGTGGCACGGCGCCAGGACGGCGAGGTCCTGAAGGTCGACCGCATCAAGGAGACGGTGCGTCTTGCCAGCGGTCTGGATCCCGATGGACAGCTGGATCCGGAGGTGGGGCAGCGTGCCCTGGCTTGTCTGGATCGCTTCGGCCAGCGATTGCGCCAGCTGCGGCGCGGCTGCGTGCGCGTGGTCGGCACCAACACCTTGCGCCAGATGGACGACAGCCGCGCCTTCCTGCGCACGGCGGAAGAGGCTCTGGGGCATCCGGTGGAGATCATTGCCGGGCGCGAGGAAGCGCGGCTGATCTACCTGGGTGTGGCACATGCGCTGGCGGACGATAGCGGCCGCCGGCTGGTGATGGATATCGGTGGCGGCAGTACCGAATTCATTATTGGAGAGCGCTTCGAGCCGGTCCTGGCCGAGAGCCTGGAGATGGGCTGCGTGACGTTCACCCAGCGTTTCTTCGCCGATGGCAAACTGACGCGCAAGGCCTTCGCGGCCGCGCAACTGCAGGCGCAGCGGGAGCTGCAACCCATCGCGAGTGCCTACCGCGCGGCTGGCTGGGAGCAGGCGCTGGGGGCGTCGGGTACGATCCTGGCCCTGGACCGCATGGTGCATGAGGGGGAATTGGACGATGCGCCGGGTGTAAGCCGCGAGAACCTGGAGCGGCTTCGCGATGCCCTGATCGAGCAGGGGGCCATCAAGCGGCTGAAATGGCCCGGTCTGGCCGAGGACCGGGCGCCCGTGATTGCCGGTGGTCTTGCGGTGCTTCTGGGTGCTTTCGAGGCGTTGGGGATCGAGCGGCTGCACCCCTCGGATGGGGCCCTGCGCGAGGGCGTGATTCACGACCTTCTGGGACGTTTTCGGCACGAGGACGTGCGGGGCAGTACTATTCACCATCTGCGCCGGCGGTTCGCGGTCGATGCGTCCCAGGCGGAGCGGGTGCAGGCGACGGTGGCGCGTCTGGTGACCGCCGTTCGCGCGGCCTGGGAGCTTGGCGAGGACGACGCCGAACGCCTCGACTGGGCGGCCGAACTGCACGAGATCGGCCTGGCACTGGCCCACAGCAAATACCACAAACATGGGGAGTACATCCTCACCTGGGCCGACCTTCCGGGTTTCTCGCAGCCCGAACAGGCCGAGTTGGCGTGGCTGGTGCGCCTGCACCGGGGCGGGCTGAAGCCCAAGTTGTTGTCCGGGGTGCGAGAGGATCGCGCGCGGCCGCTGCTGTTGATGGCGGCCCTGCTGCGTCTGGCCGTGTTGCTGCATCGTTCGCGCGCGCCGGATCCGGTGCCGCTGGAGCGCATCGAGGCGACGCAGCAGGGGCTGAAGCTGACCTTCGCGCCCGACTGGCTGGATACCCACCCGCTAACGCGCGCCGACCTGGATGCGGAACGCGAGGACTGGGCGCGCCACAAGCTGGAACTGGAGTTCGAGTGAGCCCCTATTCCGAATCTGACACAAGGAACGCAGGATGCTGACATTGGGGGTCTGGATCTACGTACTCGCGGTGCCACTGTAGATCGGCATCTGGTGGTCGGCGACCGGGTTTCGGTTGATGCGACACAAACGGTTGCTGGCGCTGCCGTTCTTGCTCCGTCATGTGCAGTCGATCGGCCTGAATTTCGGGCTATTCCTCTGCGTGGCCGGGATCGTGGTCCTGCTGCAGGACCTGCTGCGGCACGGTGACGCCGAGGTCAGCTTGCTGGGCGGGATGCACGATGTCCCGCGTTCCGGCACCGCTTCAGCGGACCGGGACCACGACAAATCCTGACCTGACTAGCCATGACGTTCAGCCAGCCGCCGGGTCGTAGGATGGGATGAGCGCAGCGAATCCCATCAAGGGATTGGCACGACGCCGGAAATGGTGCGTTTCGCTGCGCTCAACGGCACCCTACCGCGGCGGAAGGGAGCCAACGCCTGGGAGAACGTTCCCTGCAATTGGCTGAAGCTCGTTGCTAATGAGGGATTCTGAAGTCGGCGAGACAGAGGGTCGCTCAGCCCGTGGTGGCACCCGACAGTTGGGCGGTCAGGGATTCCTGGGCGTAATAGGGGGGCTCGCCCGCGGTTGGCCGGATGCGTTGGTAGCTGCCGTCGGGCTGCAGTGCCCAGGCGGTGGAGCTGTCCTGCAGGTAGTTGAACAGGGATTCCTCGGCGACGCGGTCGCGCAGTTCCGGGTCGCGTACGGGGAAGGCCACCTCGACGCGGCGGAAGAAGTTGCGCGGCATCCAGTCGGCGCTGGACAGGAACACCTCGGGGTCGCCGCCGTTCTCGAAATAGAACACGCGGGAGTGTTCCAGGAACCGGCCCAGGACCGAGCGTACCTCGATGGTTTCCGAGATGCCGGGCACCCCGGGGCGCAGGCTGCAGATGCCGCGCACGACCAGCTGGATGGGGACGCCCGCCTGCGAAGCCTTGTAGAGGGCCTGGATGATCTTCGCCTCGTTGAGCGAGTTCATGCGCGCGACGATGCGGGCGGGCTTACCGGCCTGGTGGTTGTCGATCTCGCGCTGGATCTTCTCCAGCATCGCGGCGTGCAGGCGGAACGGCGCCTGGAGCAGCTGGCGCAGCCGGGTCACCTTGCCCAGACCGGTGAGCTGGAGGAACACGCGGTGGACGTCCTCGGTAAGCACGGGGTCGGCGGTCAGCAGGCCGAAGTCGGTATAGGCCTTGGCCGTGCCGGAGTGATAGTTCCCGGTGCCCAGGTGGGCGTAGCGGGTGATGCGGTCGCCATCGCGGCGCACGACCAGGGCCAGCTTGGCGTGGGTCTTGTAGCCGACCACGCCGTAGGTGACGTGGACCCCGGCGTCCTGCATGCGGTTGGCCAGTTCGATGTTGTCGGCTTCGTCGAAGCGCGCCCGCAGCTCGATCACGACGGTGACCTCCTTGCCAGCCTGCGCCGCCTCGATCAGGATCTCGACCAGCGGCGAGCGGGTGCCGGTGCGGTAGAGCGTCTGCTTGATGGCCAGCACCCGCGGGTCGGCCGCCGCCTGGCGCAGGAAGTCGACCACCGGCATGAACGACTGGTAGGGGTGATGCAGCAGCAGCTCCTGGTCGCGGATGCAGGCAAAGATGCCGCTGCCGCTCGTGTCACTGCGGGGCAGGGCGGGGACCAGTGGGGGAAACTTGAGGTCCGGCCGGTCCACCAGTTCGTGCACGGCCATCAGCCGGTTCAGGTTGACCAGTCCGGTGACCTGGTACAGGTCGTCCGGCTCCAGGTGGAATTGCTGCAGCAGGAACTTCGCGACCTCCTGCGGGCAGTTGTCCGCGACCTCGAGGCGCACGCCGGCACCGTAGTTGCGCTGGGGCAGCTCGCCCTCCAGGGCGTTCAGGAGGTCGTCGATCTCCTCTTCCTGCACGAACAGGTCCGAGTTGCGGGTCAGCCGGAACTGGTAGCAGCCGGTGACCTTCATGCCCTGGAACAGCTCGTCCACGTGCGCATGCAGGATGGACGACAGCAGCACGAAGTCGTTGTCGCCGCTGGCGACCTCGCGCGGCAGCCGTACCAGGCGCGGCAGGGAACGCGGGGCCTGGACCACGGCGCGGCCGGACTCACGCCCGAAGGCATCTTTGCCCTTGAGGGTGACGATGAAGTTCAGGCTCTTGTTGAGGATGCGCGGGAACGGATGGGCGGGGTCCAGGCCGATCGGGCTCAGGACCGGCTGGAGTTGTTCGCGGAAGTACTCCCGCACCCAGTCCCGCTGGGCCGCGTCCCAGTGTGTGCGCCGAACGAAGTGGATCCCCTCCGCTGCGAGCGCCGGGATCAGCTCGTCGTTCAGGGTGCTGTACTGCTGTTCCACCAGGTCATGGGCGCGGGGCGCGATCTGGCGCAGCTGTTCGGCGGCCGAAAGGCCATCCGGGCCCGGGGCCTGCACGTTCAGTTCGACCTGCTGGCGCAGCGAGCCCACGCGGACCTCGAAGAATTCGTCCAGGTTGGTGGAGGAGATGCTGAGGTAGCGCAGGCGTTCCAGTAGCGGGAAGGCCGGGTCCTGGGCGATGGCGAGTACCCGGCGGTTGAATTCCAGCAGGGACAGCTCGCGGTTGAGGAACAGGTCGGTTTGGGTCACGTCGGCATCCGGCATGCACGACTCGCGGCAGAAGTGGGTCCGAGAGTCTATGACGGCATTATGTCAGTTCTGTGAACCGGGGTCGGTTGGGACGGCCCGGAACGGTCCTGGAAGTCCCCGGGCGGCGTACCTGAACTGCGCTGTCTCGGTGCTGGTGGCTATACTTGAATGCTCGATCATGCAGCGCGAAATGCGCTGCCGTAAGGAGAAGTCCGTTGGCCGAATTTACCCTGACACTGCACGCGCGCGACGAGGCACAGCCGGACCTGCACAAGGTCTCGGTGGTCGCCGAAGGCGAGCTGCCCGAATACGGTCAGGTCTGGGTCTGGGACATCCTCTACGCCCGGCAGTTGTTTGCCCTGGGCGAGGTGCAGGCGGCCCAGGACCTCAAGGAGACCCTGGAGCTGTGGGCAGTGAACATGTCCAGCAAGGTGTTTCAGCCCCACGGCCATATCCTGTCCAAGGGCTACCTGGACCTGTCCGAGAACCTGCAGCTGGTCAGTGGCGACGATGTGCCCGCCACGGCCGAAGGCGATCGCCAGGTTGTGGTCTCGGTCGATGGCCAGGCCGGGCAGCTGCCGGATGTCGTGGTGTCGCCGGAGAGCCTGACGGCCGAAGAGCGCCAGGACCTCGTGCTGGGGCTCGGGCAGTACTTCAACTTCGAAAACCCGATGTTCGCGCGCGAGCTGCCGATCCACGTGCTGGCCATGCGCAAGTACTACGCGGACATCAACTTGCCGCATACGCAGATCGCCCTCGACGAGGCCCCGTTCTTCGCCATCCAGAAGGCGATGGAGTACTTCCAGGCCGCCAACCAGGGCACCGTGCAGTAGGCGCCACCGCCGCTGCGCCGGGTCCCGGCTGCGTGCTACGGTCGCGATCATGAGGACCGTCTATTCTGCCGCCGACCCGGTGATGGCCGGGTTTATCGAGACCCTGCTGCAGGAGGCTGGCATCCCGGCCTACGTGAACCAGGCCGGGCTTTACGGTGCCGTCGGGGAAGTCCCGCCGACCGAGACCTGGGCCCGCATTATGGTGGTGCACGAGGAACAGGCCGAGGAGGCGCGCGCCATCATCATGGAATACCTGGAGGGCGAGCCCGAACACGACGGCCGCGACTGGAAGTGCCCGCGCTGCGGCGAGGTGATCGAGCCGCAGTTCACCCAGTGCTGGAACTGCGGCCGGGACAAGCCCAAGTTCTGAGGCGCCTGTCAGTCGAGCCGACCGTTGCCGCCATACTGGGCGCGGATGCGCTGGATGTAGTTCTGCGTCTCGCGAAACGGGGGCACGCCGCCATGCCGTTCCACCGCGCCGGGGCCGGCATTGTAGGCGGCCAGGGCGAGATCCAGATCCCCCTCGAAGCGATCGAGCATGGCGGCCAGGTAGCGCGTGCCGCCATCGATATTCTGGGCGGGATCAAAGCGGTCGGTCACCCCGAGATCGGCGGCGGTGGCGGGCATCAGCTGCATCAAGCCGTGCGCGCCCACCCGGGATACCGCCTGCGGATCGAAGCAGGACTCCACGTGAATCACCGACTGCACCAGCGCCGGGTCCACGCCCTGGCGGTGGGCGGCGTTGTGGATGAGGTCCGCGAAGTCGCCACCGCCGGTGGCCAGGGCATTGCGGGCGCGGGCACCGCAACGTGCGCGGGCGGTCGGTCGGCCGTAGGTGGCGATCAACTCCATGCCGCTATTCTGCTGACGCTGGTTGGTGATCAGGCGTTCTCCACCCGGGCCCTGGAACACGAAGATCTGACTGGGTGACCAGTTTCCACCGCCGGGTGTAGAGGTGGCCGTGCCGGTGCCGCCGGGCGAGCGGATGGTCTCGTAGGGAACGCCCTGCGGGCGCTCGTCGGTCAGGACCCGGGCCCCGGAGGCATCGCGAAAGGAGTAGAGCTCGGCCGCGCTAGTGCCGGCCAGAGCCAGCCCTGCCACCAGTATCAGCAGGCGCAGCACCGTCCGGCCGGAATGCTTACCATGGTGCCTTGTATGCAAGCCCTGTTCCCCCTGGCCCGGATGCGAGCCGAGTACTGATCCCGATGACCGAGACCGCGTTCACAGTTTGCATTATGGCGCCGGAGAGCGCACGCCTGAAAGCGCGTGTCGAACGCCTGGTCGACGGGGCCGGTGTGACGGTGCCGGCGGTCGAGGTGCTGGAGTCGGTGGACTCGACCAATCGCTATCTGCTGGAGACCCGCCCCGAGGCGGGCGATCTGCCACGCGCCTGCGTGGCGCAGGCCCAGACAGCGGGTCGCGGGCGGCGCGGTCGCGTCTGGCATTCGCCTCCGGGGGCGAGCCTGGCGCTGTCGCTGGCATGGCCCATCATGCAGGGGCGGGTGCCGCCCGCCTATCCGGTCGGGGTTGGCGTTGGCGTCATCCATGCGCTGGAAGCGCTGGGTCTGGAAGGTGTGCGGCTCAAGTGGCCCAATGATCTGATGGTCGATTCCGCCAAGCTGGGCGGAATCCTGGTGGAGCAGCGCGCGGCGAGTGGTGGCCAGCCAGGCTGGCTGGTGGTGGGGATTGGACTCAACCGGCAAGGCGCCGGTGCCCTGGGGCTGGACCGCGCGGTGACCGATCTCGCGACCCAGCTCCCCGGCCCGGTTCCGGATCTCCTGGAGCTTGCAGCCCGGGTGATCGCGGAGCAATGTCGCCTGCATCCGCTGTTGATGGGCGAAGGGCTTGTGCCGCTGGAGCGTGAGCTGGTACGGCTGGACTGCCTGCGCGGCCGGCCGATCGAAATCCTGGATGACGGCGCCCGCGGACAGGCGCATGGAATCGATTCGGCGAGCGGCTGCCTGGTTGTGCAGTTCGACGACGGTGCGATCCGGCACCTGCATTCGGGCGAGGTCTCGGTACGGAGTTGCGAACATGTCTGACATTGCCCTGGTGGATATCGGCAGCACTCGTGTGAAGTGGCAGGTGCGCAACGCGGAGGGCGAAGTGCTGGGGTCCGGGGCGAACCGTGACCCGGCCGGATGTGTCCGCGGTCTGGCCTCGATGGCGTGCGAGGCCCCGCTCAAGGCCGTCTGGTTATCGCGCGTCGGGCCCGGCGAACGCGAGGAGGCGTTCTCGGCCGAACTGGCGGCTGCCGGGATCGACGCGCCGGTGCACGCGGTGACGGTGCCGGCGAACGGGCCGCATGGCCTGCGGATCGACTATGCGGCGGGGCAGCTGGGCGTCGATCGCTACTGCGCGCTGGTCGCGGCGCGGGCCCGTTGCGATGCGCCGATGATCCTGGTGGATGCCGGCACCGCGGTCACCGTGGATGTACTGGAGGCGGACGGTCGCCATGCGGGAGGCTATCTGTTGCCGGGGCGCCAGCTTGGCTGGGAGGCGCTGCAGACGCGTCTGACAGATCGCATTGCGCCGCGCGAGGCCACGCAGTGGCCGGATGATCTGGAGACCGCGCCGGGCCTGAACAGCACCGAGGCCCTGGAGCGCGGATGGAGCCTGGGGCTGGCCGGCGCGCTGGATGGGCTGATCGCGCGCTCACGGACCGCGGAGCGGGCGGGCGCGGCCTGCTGGCTGACGGGGGGCGATGCCTACTGGCTGGCGCCGGTGCTGCGCGCAGAGTCCACGATTTTCCCGAACCTGGTGCTGGACGGCCTCTGGGAGCTGTCGCGCTGGGAGGGCGCCGAATGCGCTGGCTGATCCTGTTTCTCGCGTTGGTGAACCTGGGGTATTTCACCTGGGCCTGGCACGACGGCCGCCTCAACCCCGATCCCTACGCGGACGTGCCCCCGCTGGAGCGCAATGGTGGCGAGGTGGAGCTGCTGGATGCGTGGCTGGAGGCGCCTGCTGGTGACCCGGACCCGGGTGATTCGGTCTGGCGTGAATGGCGTCGGAGCGAGGTCCCGTAGTGGGGCTCTAACGCTCCCGCTGTGCAGCGCGTTCGGCACGGCGCCGGTCGCGGTGGCGTTGCCAGGCGGCCGACAGGCGGCGGGAGGCCCAGTAGCCGGCAATGGCGGTTGGCGTGGCGATCAGCAGGCTGCCCATCAGGGTATAGGTGATCTCGTCCCCGATGCCCTGCAGATACCAGGCGTCGGGGTCGTGCGAGATCAGGGGGACATAGTAGAACACGGTCTCGCCGAGTTCGTGGAAGCCCCAGTACAGCGGCGCAGCGGTGAAGGGGTTGCTGACGAACGAGGCCACGAACGCCGTGGGAAAATTGCCCGCCAGTGCAATGCAGAGAATGATCATCAACACGGTCTGGAAGCCGACCGTGGGGGTTAGGCCAATAAACAGCCCGATCGCGACCCCGCGGGCCAGCGCCTCCGGGCCGCTCTTCATGCTCCCGGCGGCATGCAGCCCGGAATGCAGGCGCGGATGACGGGCCAGCCAGTTGTGGGCGCGCCAGCGCAAGGCCCGCCAACGAATGCTGGCCCGCCTCAGCATGGCCGCGGGTGCCTCAGGCCGCTCCCCACCGGGCCGCGGTCTCGGGTGTCCAGCCGACGGTGATCGCGTCGTCCTGTTCGATGACGGGCCGCTTGATGAGCGCCGGGTGTTCGAGCATCAGCGCGATGGCGCGTTCCGCGTCCAGTCCCTCGCGCTCATCCCCGGATAGTTGGCGCCAGGTCGTCCCGCGCCGGTTGATCAGGGTCTCCCAGCCGACTGCTTTGACCCAGCCGCGCAGCCGGTCCGCCTCCAGTCCGTCCTTGCGAACGTCCACGAAACGATAGCCCACGCCGGCCGCATCCAGCGACCGGCGGGCCTTGCGGACAGTATCGCAGTAGGCGATGCCGTAGAGCGCGATCTCAGACATCGCGCAGCAGGGCGTTCAGGCCCACCTTGGCCTTGGTCTTCTCGTCCACGCGCTTCACGATCACGGCGCAGTACAGCGAGTACTTGCCATCCTTCGACGGAAGGTTGCCCGAGACGACCACGGAGCCAGCCGGCACGCGGCCGTAGAGGATCTCGTCGTTCTCGCGGTCGTAGATGCGGGTGGACTGGCCCAGGTACACGCCCATGGAGATGACCGCGCCTTCCTCGACGATCACGCCCTCGACCACCTCGGAGCGCGCGCCGATGAAGCAGTTGTCCTCGATGATGGTCGGGGCGGCCTGCAGCGGCTCCAGTACGCCGCCGATGCCCACGCCGCCGGAGAGGTGCACGTTCTTGCCGATCTGGGCGCAGGAGCCGACCGTGGCCCACGTGTCCACCATGGTGCCTTCATCCACATAGGCACCGATGTTCACGTAGGAGGGCATCAGCACGGTGTTGGGCGCGATGAAGCTCCCGCGACGGGCGGTGGCCGGGGGCACGACGCGCACGCCCGCCTCGCGGAAGTCGCGGCTGGAGGTGTCCGCGTACTTGGACGGGACCTTGTCGTAGTAGTTGGTGAAGCCGCCCTTGATGAACTCGTTCTCGGAGATGCGGAACGACAGCAGCACGGCCTTCTTGAGCCATTCGTTCACCACCCAGTCGCCGTCCTTTTTCTCGGCGACGCGGGCACGGCCGGTGTCCAGCATATCCAGCGCCTCGTTCACGGCGTCGCGGACGTTGGTTTCCACGTTGCGCGGGTTGATGTCGGCGCGGCGTTCAAAGGCGGCTTCGATGGTGCTCTGGATATCGGACATTAGGTATTCCCTTTAAGGCAATGAAAAATAGTTTAATGAATGGCGTTAACGATAAAGAGCGGTGATCCGCTCGGCTGCCTCGATGCAGGCGGCGGGCTCGGCGACCAGCGCCATGCGCACGTGCCCGGCCCCGGGATTGTGCCCGGTCTCGGGGTCGGTCCGGGAGAGGTAGCGCCCTGGCAGGACCGTGACCCCCGCCTCGCCGAAGAGGCGTCGGGCAAAGCCCTCGTCGTCACCATCCGGCACGCGCGGCCACAGGTAGAAGCCGGCGGCGGGTGCTCGCACGTCGATTACCGATTCCAGGATCGGGACCACCGCAGCGAATTTCTCGGCATAGAGGGCACGATTCTCGGCCACGTGGGCCTCGTCTGACCAGGCGGCGCGGCTGACGGCCTGGGTCGGCGGCGGCAGGGTGCAGCCATGGTAGGTCCGGTAAAGCGCGAAGCGGTCGAGCAGGGCCGCATCTCCGGCCACGAAACCAGAGCGTAGCCCCGGCAGGTTGGAGCGCTTGGACAGGCTGTGAAACACGATGCAGCGGTCGAACGCGGCGTTGCCCATGCGCGCCGCGGCCCCCAGCAGGCCTGCCGGCGGTTCGGCATCGGGGTGGTAGATCTCGGAGTAGCATTCGTCCGCCGCGATGATGAAGTCGTGGCGCTCGGCCAGGCGGATCAGATCCTGCATCGCGGCCTCGGACATGCAGGCGCCGGCGGGGTTGCCCGGGTTGCAGATGTAGACGAGCTGCACGTCCTCCCAGATGGTCGTATCGATTGCCGAGAAATCGGGCAGGTAGCCGTTCTCCGGCGCCAGGTTGTAGAAGGCCGGCTCGGCCCCGGCGAGCAGCGCCGCGCCCTCGTAGATCTGGTAGAACGGATTCGGCATCAGCACACGGGCGCCGGGCTTCTCCGCCACGACCGCCTGGGCAATCGCGAACAGGGCCTCGCGCGTTCCGCTGACCGGAAGCACCTGCCGTTCCGTGTCCACATTGCCGAGATCAAAGCGCCGTTGCAGCCACGCCGCGATGGACTCGCGCAGGGCCGGTTCGCCGCGGGTGGTCGGGTAGTGGTTGAAGCCCTGGAGGGAGGCCCGCAGGACGGGTTCGACGAAATCGGGCAGTGCGTGACGCGGCTCGCCAATCGACAGTGCGATGGGCTCCCGGTCCGCAGGCGGTTGCAGGTCCGCGAACAGCTGGCGCAGGCGTTCAAACGGATAGGGCTGTAGCCGGTCCAGGCGCGGGTTCATGGCGGCTCGGGCGTCGTGGTCGGAGTTGAACGGAAGACCACGCAGTATACCGGAGGAGTCGGCGAGACGCGCCTCTCGTGATGCCCGTGCTGTGTGAGGGGGCGCCGTTTGCAACCTGCGTTGAAACTACATGTTGTGAAGGCTGGTTCTTCGCCGTCGGATTTTCTAAAGTCGGGATAAAACCCTTCGTTTTTGGTGGAAATCGGACGCTTCGGCGCAACAAAAAAGAAGGGCAACTGCGAGGTGACCGGGATTGGTCCCGGAAGGTGACCGATCCGAAACCAGAGAATGGGGCGGCCGCTGCGGCTCCGTTAAATCCGAGGAGTAGTCCGATGAAAAGATACCGCATTGCCCGTCGCTTGCTGCGAGTGGCGTCGGTCGGCCTGCTGGCCGCACTGCTGATGTGGCCGGCGTCGCAGGCGCTGGCATTCGATGACCGCAACATAGCCTGGCATGTAGGGTTCGATGATCCCTCGCAGTACAGCTCGATGCTCGGCAGTATCAACAGCATGGTCGAAGCCTATGAGGGCCGCCTGATCGACTACGATATCCGCCTGGTGTTCCGCGCCCAGGGCATCCGCTTTGTGACCGACGACAATCTGGATGGCACACCCTTCGAGGTGGATCCGGAGGGCGAGTTTGCCGAACAACGTGATGAATTGCGGGCACGCCTGATGCAGCTTGTGAACATGCACAACGTCCGCTTGGAGTTGTGCAATAGCACTCGCGCCGCGGTGGGTCTGGACATGGACGCCTTCTACCAACCAATTGAACGGGTGGATTCAGGCATCGTTCAGCTAGGTGACCTGCATCATGAGGGGTATGCGGTGATGCATGCCTACCGAAACTGAGGGAGATGCTTACGTGAAAAAAATGAGTTTTGCTCAAATCGCGATGCACCGCTCGCGCGGCCTTTTGGCAGGTGCCTTGGTAGCAACCGCCGCGTTCGGCGTTTCGTCGGCAGCGGTCGCTGACGAGGCCCTTTGGGGTGCGCTGGAAGAGGGCGGCAAGGTGGTCTTGCTACGTCATACCGAGTCGGAAGAGGCCGAGGCCGAAAAGTCTATGCATCTGGCAACGGATGGCGACTGCAGCGCAGAGGTGCAGCTGACCGGCGAGGGGCGAGCCCAGGCCGAGGCGTTGGGCAAGGTGCTCAAGGAACGCGGGATTGAAGTCAGTGCGGTGGTGAGCAGCGAATTCTGTCGGGCGCGGCAGACAGCCGACGGAGCCTTCGGTGAGTACGAGCGCTGGGATGCGCTCAACCTGATCGCCGCGATGCCGGAGGGCGAATCAGAATGGCTGATCGAGGACGTCCGCGACCGGATGAGCGAACATTCCGGTGAGGGCAATCTGTTTCTGGTCACACACCGGCCCAACATCAATACGATGGTGTTCGAGAATGTGGATGCCGGAAGCCTGGTCGTGATGCGCCCGGAAGGCATGGGCAGCGTCGAGGTGCTCGGCGTGATCCCTGTGGAGGACTACTACGGGTCCGATCGGTAACGACGCCACAGCAGATCGGTATGTAGCAATGTGAGCGGCACCGAGGAGGGTCCCGTTCTTGTTTCACGGTCGGGCTGGTGATTCATCCTGCACCAGAAAGACAGGTTCCTGGTCGGCCGGCATTTGCTCCAGCTCCTCCTGTGTGAGTATGGCGTAGATCTCGATCAGGGTCCCGTCCGGGTCCTTCAGCCACAGCTCGTGCAGCGGCGTGCCGCGCCAGGTGGTACGTGGGGGCTTCTCGATGTGAAAGCCGTTGTTGCGTGCCGAGTGGTAGGCGCGCACGACGGTGTGCTTGTCACCCACACCCATCCCCAGATGGAACAGCGTGTCGTGATGCAGGGTCATGCCGTCGTTGACCAGCAACACGAAGTTGGTGCGGGTGTCCGGGCGCAGGAAGGTCACGTAGCGGTGGGTCCACTCGGCCGGTTCGACCCCGAACAGCCAGGTGTAGAAACGCGCGGAGGCGGCGAGGTCGTGGACGCGGATGCTCCCGTGGACCTCCTGCGAGGCAAAGCCGGGGTCGAGATCGCGCACCGCCTGCAGGATGCGGGCGCGCTCGCGCAGCTTGGCCTCGATCTCCCCGTCGACGTCATCCGGCCCCAGGTTGTCGAACAGCAGATCCCAGTTGTAGAAGTCCGTGCCCGCTTCGCGCAGGGCCCGCGAGGCGCGCTTGTCCAGCGATACCGGCTTGCCGGGGCCGGGTTCGTCCACGGTGACCGTTTCGGGGCGCAGGTCGAACTCGGCCAGGACGCGCTCGAGCAGGGACTGGTAGCGAGGCTCCAGCGCCCCGATGACAGGCAGGGTGTGGGACATGGTAGGGCCTCCGGTGAGGAATTTGACAACAATTCAACGATACTTGAATCTTTGCATCATGGACAAGAGCACCGCTACCCATATGTTCGAGTCACTGGCTTCCGGCGTCCGCCTGGATATCGTGCGTCTGCTGGTCCGCCACGGGCACGAGGGCCTTGTGGCCGGGGAGATCGCCGAGACGCTGTCCCTGCCGCGAACCAACCTGTCCTTTCATCTGAAGACGCTGACCCAGGCGGACTTGTTGCGGGTGACGCAGGAGGGCCGCTATCAGCGCTACCGCGCCAACCTGAGTGCGATGGATGATCTGGTTCGATATCTGACCGAGAACTGCTGCGCGGCCGAATCCGAGGGTTGTGCGCTGCCCGGCACGACCGAATGCCTGGAGTCCAGGGAGAAGTCACTGCCATGACTGATACCGGCTCGATCTCCCTGAGAGGGGCGGCTACGGGGGGCGGGAAGGCAGTGGTCCATGGCTGTCCAGCGGGATGAATCGACGTCTTGAACCGACAGGAGACTAAGCTTATGAAGCGCATGCACCTGCACCTTTCCGTGCCCGAACTGGAACCGGCGATCCGGTTTTACTCGCAACTGTTCGCGGCCGAGCCGAGTGTGGTCAAGGACGACTATGCGAAGTGGATGCTGGAGGATCCACGAGTCAATTTTGCGGTCTCGGCGCGGGGTGCGCCGGTTGGGGTGAACCACCTCGGGATTCAGGTGGACGATGCGGACGAACTCGAGGGCATGGGCCGCCGCCTCGAACAGATCGACGCGGATGTGCACGAGGAAATGGGCACGCTGTGCTGTTACGCGCAGTCGGACAAGTACTGGACCACCGACCCGGCCGGCATTGCCTGGGAGAGCTACCAGACGCTCGGGAGCATCCCGATGTTTGGGGCGAGTGCCGAGGACTCGGGCGACTGCTGTGTGCCGGGCGGGGTCGCCTCCGACGCGTCCTCGTCCTGCAGCCCAACCGCATCGAAGGGCTGCTGCTGAGGCGTCAGCCGCCACTTGCAAACACGGAGTAGGCAATGACCGATCGAAATACCTCCGCCGAGGCGATCTCGACGAAGGAAGGCATGGGGATCTTCGAGCGCTACCTGAGTGTGTGGGTGGCGCTTTGCATCGTGGCCGGGGTGGCCCTGGGGCAATTCCTGCCGGTGGTGCCGGAAACCCTGGCGCAGTGGGAGTACGCGCAGGTTTCGATCCCGGTGGCGATCCTGATCTGGGCGATGATCTATCCGATGATGGTGCAGATCGACTTCAGCGCCATCCTCGGCGTGCGCCGGGAGCCCAGAGGCCTGGCGATCACCACCTCGGTGAACTGGCTGATCAAGCCGTTCACGATGTTCGCGCTGGCCTGGTTCTTCTTTATGTTCGTGTACGCCGCCTGGATCCCGGAGGATCTGGGTCGTGAGTATCTGGCCGGGGCGATCCTGCTCGGCGCGGCCCCGTGTACCGCGATGGTCTTTGTCTGGAGCTATCTGACGCGCGGCGATGCGGCCTACACACTGGTCCAGGTCGCGGTGAACGACATCATCATGCTGTTTGCCTTCGCGCCCATCGTAGTCCTGCTGCTGGGGGTGTCGAATATCCATGTGCCCTGGGATACGGTCGCGTTGTCGGTACTGCTGTACATCGTGATCCCGTTTAGCGCGGGCTATGTCACGCGCATCTGGCTGATTCGCAGCAAGGGTATCGAGTGGTTCGACAACGTGTTCATGAAGCGCCTGGCTCCCGTCACGCCCATCGGGTTGCTGGTGACGCTGGTCCTGCTGTTCGCCTTCCAGGGCGAGCGCATCCTGGAGAACCCCGGGCATATCGCGCTGATCGCGGTCCCGCTGATCATCCAGACGTTCCTGGTGTTCTACATCGCCTATTTCTGGGCGAAAGCCTGGCGCGTGCGTCACGCGGTTGCGGCACCCGGCGCGATGATCGGGGCGAGCAACTTCTTCGAGTTGGCCGTAGCCGCCGCAATCGCCATGTTCGGGCTCCAGTCGGGCGCCGCACTGGTGACCGTGGTCGGGGTGCTGGTGGAGGTGCCACTGATGCTGGCACTAGTGCGGATCGCCAATCGCACGCGCCACTGGTTCCCCGCCGAAGCCCAGGCCTCTTCGGCATGACGGACATCACGCTGACTGAGGCGGCTCGCGACTGGCTGGCCGGGAACGGCGGGGAGTTCACCCTGCGGCTGTCCACGCGGCATGGCTGCTGTGGTGGTCAGGCCGGGGTACCGGTGGCCGAGCCGGGCGCGCCGCGCAATGCGGCCGGTTACACCGAAAGGGAGATCAATGGGGTCCGGATCTTCGTCGCTGATGACCTGGGAACAGGCCCCTATCGTATCGATCTGGAGGGCCTGTTCCGCTGGCGCCGGCTGGTGGTGGAAGGCGAGATGGGACAAGTCTAGGAGCATACGATGTTCGAACATATTCTGGTGGCAGTGGATTTCTCGCCCGCCTGGGCCCGGCTCGAGGGCCAGCTGGAGCGCCTGAAGGCCCTGGGGTGCCGGCGACTGACGCTTGCCCATGTGCTGGCCGAGGGCTATACCCAGGCTCCCGAGGTCGGGCACGGCCCGTATTACGAAGAGCGTCTGGAGGAGTTGGCCGCCCGGCTTCGTGACCGCGGCTTGGAGATCGATACGGCGGTCTGCGCGGGAGCAGTGGCATCCGAGCTGGAACGTATCGCCCGCGAGCGCGGTGCCGGCGTGATTCTGGCCGGGAGCCATGGTCACAGCACGCTGCGCGACCTGTTTCTGGGCAGTACGGTGCTGGATTTGGCGCGCCGTGCTCGACGGCCCTTGCTGCTGGCGCCTGTGGACGACGGTGTTGCGCTGGCAGAAACGCCGGTGTGTCGCCCGTTGCTGGCGACGGATGGTTCGAAGGCCGCCGCGACCGCGGAGGAGGTCTTCCTCGCGGTACTGCCCGAGTGCCGGCGCGGCGTGGTGGTTTCCGTCGGGCGCTGGGACGATGATCCGGATCGAGCCGATGAGCGTCGGGCCATCGAGAACCATGTCGAGGGTCTTGCGCAGCGGGCCGGGGAGCGCGGCTTCGATACCGTACTCGCGGGCCAGGGCAAGCCCTCGGTCGTGATCGGTCGAGTGGCGGAGGAAAAGGCTGCGGACCTGGTGATCATCGGCAAGCGCGGCCGCAATCCCGTCACCGACCTGTTGCTCGGCAGTACGGCCGAGGCGGTATGCCGTCAGGCGCGTCGCCTGACCTTGCTGGTGCCGAGCCGCGATTGACCCACGCCGACCGTTCGCGAGATGAGGAGCCAACCATGAGCGATGCACAACGTGTCCTGAAGGTGCCCGAGCTGGAGCAGGCCTTCATGAACGAGGATCATCACGAAGCCGCCCGGCTGCTGGAACAGGTCGGGGAGGCCCGGGCGACCGGCGATATCGTGGCGCTGCGTTCCGCATTCGCCGCGTTCGTGGACTACAACCGCGAGCACTTTGCCCGCGAGGACGCGCTGATGGAGCGCACGGGGTTTCCACAAACGGACTATCACCGCCAGGAGCACGCCGCCCATCTGGCCCGCTGGGAAGCGCTATTGGTTGGGCTGGAAGACGGCTCGGTGGCCGCCGGCGATCTGGGGGCGGCGCTGGATGACGAAATCATCCCCTGGTATCAGCGCCATTTCACCACCATGGATGCCCTGCTGGCGCAGTTCGCGCAGAGGGTCGGTGCGTAGGGTCTGCCTCCGCCGTCCCCGCGGGAAGTGACTGGCGGCGAAGCACACAAGCAGCAAAGCTGCGTTCAACTGCCGCAGTTGAGGTTCTTCGTAAGCGAGAGCTTCGTCGCTCCGTCCTTCGCAATGACGGGATGGTGTCCGGTGTCTCCATCGGGTAAACAGACCCGTGTCGGTGGGAGTGATTAGCCGCCGGTTGCCGTGCGCGGGTGCGGGCTGTCTTCGGCGTCCTCCACTTGCAGGATCCGGTAGTGCACCCGCAGCACGCGGCCCGCCATCGGGTGATTGCCGTCGAGCATTGCCCCCTTCTGGGTCAGGTGCAGGACGCGCAGCTGGAACACGCCGCGTTCGCTGCGGCTGTACAACGGCTTGCCCGGCTCGAGGGCGGCGTCCGCGGGCAGGTTTTCGCGCACGGCCTCGAAGACCAGTTCCGGACGATGTTCACCGAAGGCGAGTACGGGCGGGATCACGATCTCGCCGTGAGAGCCCGCCTGCATTCCCTGCAGCGCCGGTGCCAGGCCGGGGAGGCCTGGCTCCTCCTGCCCGTGAATATAGCGAATCGAGGTTTCCGGATCATGTCGCAGGCTTTCATCAAGGGGCGATCCATCTTCATCGTCGCTCACCTGATACTGCAGGGTCACGGTCGCGCCGCGGATGATGGTGACGTTCATGGTTGTTCTCCCAAACGATTCAGCGGCCCTTGCCGCGCGGTTCGACCGGACGCATGGGGTGGAGCCCCATCGCTGCGTCGCGCTCCGGGGCCGGGGTGCCCAGGTGCGAGGCATCCAGCCCCGCGGCGCGCAATTGCTCGACCATGAAGGCGTGCGCCTCGTCGGATCCCACTGGCGCGGTATTGGCGGCAGCCACTGGATGCGCCTTGCCGGTTCTTGTGGACTCGGCTTCGGTTTCCGGAGCCGGCTGGAATACGCCCAGTCGGGTGAGCCAGGCGCGATCGGCGGTCAGGGCATGGTCGAGCCAGTCAATCAGCGCGAGATAGAACTGCTCGGGGGCGTTGGGTCCCTCCACACAGCGGGCGATATCGCGGCGCAATGGGGCGATCCAGTTGGCGGGGAAGGCCCCAATGAAGCCGTGCGCATCCGCCATGGACTGGCGGGCGGCATCGATGTTACCGGACTCGAGTGCCTCCGCAGCCTCGGCATACAGGACCGCCAGGAACTCGATCTGCATCGAGGCATGGTCCGGCAGGTCGCGAAAGTGCTCCGAGACCTCCATGCCGTGGCGGTTATACCAGGCCCGGAGGATATCGACATGGCGCCCCATGAGACTGCCATCCTGATACCAGCCGGTGTTCAGGTGGGCAGGCACCGGGGGTGTCAGGAACAGGTCGGCATAGCTGCGCAGGGCCGTCCCGAGATCGCCGAAGGCATTCGGAATAGCGGTTGCGAGCTGTTCGGCCGCTGCAGGCATTTCCTCTCCCAGCTCGTGGGTCATGCCTTGCAGGTCCTGCAGGAGGTAATCGCGTATGGCCTCCCTTTGAGCAGCATCTTGTGGCGTGAGTAGACAACGTGCGAAGCACAGACAGCGTTCGGCACGCAGCGCCAGTTGCCGCGCCTGCTCCTGGGGCTCGGAAGCGAACGCCTGGGCGGAAACGTGGTTCATCGGACGTAGGGTTTCGGGAGTCGGCATCGTGCGCTCCTGTTGCCCACTGGATCCGGCGCGCTGCGCCGGACCCGTGGGTGTTGCGAATTAAAAAGGGGCCGGTGGGGGTGCCGGCCCAACGAGGTGTGACGTTGGAAGCACGTCGGGGTAAAACGCATGCGTGAACACGCGGGTCCGGAGCCCGTGGGCCGCTCAGGGGGCTGCGGCCAGCGGGGTGGAGGAGCAAGAGGACCCGAGCGTGCGTCATGCCAGGGGGTCAGTCGCCATCCGGCGAACTGCCATCCGGATTGACCAGCTTGTCCCCCAGGGCATAAACCACCAGGGCAAGGCCGGCCGCGATCACCAGCACCATCCATTCGGTGAGGCTGGGTGTGTAGGGCGTAAAGCCCGAGACATCGAGGCCACTGATCCAGGCCCCCTTGAACAGCGGCACGAGCTGCCCGCCGACGATGAATTCGTAACGGGCAATGAACAGGCCGATGATCAGGAGCGTGGCGGCTACCACCTGCATCAGTGCGCTACGTCGCAGGCCGGTGGCCAGGATGACCAGGGGCAGTGCGACGCACACGATGACCTCGAACCAGAACAGGCCGGAGCCGACCATGTGCAGATAGACCTCCTGCACCCCGTCCGCCACGGACCACAGGCCCGTGGTTACGCGAGCTGCCAGTACGATGGCGTACAGGATGACCGCCAGGAGTAGCGCGAGCGGCAGGGTTTCCTGCATCACGTTGCGGGTCTTGTCGCCCATGGACGAATGATCGAGGCGATAGGCGAGGTTGGTGAATAGCAGGGCGAACGCGAACCCGGCGACCGTGGCGCCGACCAGGAAGTACAGCGGAGTGGCCGCCCCGTACCAGACCGGGCGCATGACCATCATCCCGTACACCAGCCCCTGGGTGAACAGTGCGCCCAACGCCGCCAGCAGAAGCAGGATGCCGACTCCCCGCATGCCGGCGTCGCGGATGCTGTTACCACCGCGCAGGCGGGATAGCGCGACCAGCAGCAGGACCACGTAGGCGGCCCAGAACACACCCATCCACAGCATGGGCGAGCGCACCTGCATGTTCAGCGGGATCGCCCAGAGCGTGCGGAAGGCGTGCCCCAGTTCCAGCGCCAGGGCCAGCAAGGCACCCAGGGACAGACCCAGAGCCAGGAGTAGTGTTCGCCGGGCAATGGCATCGAAATTCCCGACGTGGAACACCATGCCTAGCGACGTCACGATGGCGACCCCAAAGGAGGCCAGCGCCATGTAGGCGTAGGTCACCACCGGGAGGCCCCACATCATGTTGGTGCCCTGGTTAAAGGCGGCACTGCCCTGGGTCAGGAGCGGGCTCAGGCCGATGGCGCCGATCACGAGCACGATGGCGCCCGCAATCAGTATGACGGTGGACATGCTCCCGGAGGAACCCGGGGCGTCCATGGTTTGCGTGGCATTGCTCATGGTTGATTACTCCTCGGATCCGTTCTTCTGGGGCGTGGTGAACTCGGGCACGGTGCCGTGATCGCCGAGGTAGTACACCTGCGGCCGGTTGCCGGTGTGCTCGAGCAGACGGACGCCGCGCTTGTCGGCGATCAGGCGGTTCACGTTGCTCTCCGGGTTGTCCAGATCGCCGAAGAAACGAGCCTTGGGCGGGCAGGTGCGTACGCAGGCCGGCACGTAATCGACCAGGTCGGGATCGTCCTCGTCGAGATCGGCGACACCTTCCGGCGCCTCGCTGATCTTGTGGTAGCAGAAGGTGCACTTGGACACGACGCCCTTGGGCTGGATACCGATGCCCTTGCTCCAGTCGGAGTTCGGGTTCTGGTAGGGCGGTGCCCACTGCTGGTCGTTCTCGGACGGGAAGATGTCCTTCATGTCCGGTTCCAGCAGCGGCTTTTCGTCGGTGTAGAAGCGCACGCCGTAGGGGCAGGCGATCATGCAGTACTTGCAGCCGATGCACTTGTCCCAGTCGATCAGGACCACGCCGTCATCGGTCTTGTAGGTGGCGCGAGTCGGACAGACATGCACGCAGGACGGGTTTTCGCACTGCATGCAGGGCCGCGGGAACCACTTGATGGACACGTTCGGGAACGTGCCCTCGTGGTAGTACAGGACGTCCTGCCATGACTCGCCGGGCAGGGTGTTGTTTTCCATCGCGCAGGCCGTGGAACAGGCCTGGCAGCCGGTGCACTTCTCGAGGTCGATGACCATTCCCCATTTCATGGTGTTGGCTCCTCAGTCTGTTCTCAGGCCCGCTCGACGCGGACGCGGGTGGAGTAGTAGTTGCATAGCCCGGAGATCCGATCGGACTGGTTGACCGTCACGTAACCGGAATGCCCGGTACGCTCGGCGACCTTTTCGGCCCAGCGTCCCTGGGCCCAGTGACCGTGTTCCATGGGCAGGACGACGGTGTCGGGGCGCGTGCCCTCGAAGAAGCGGCAGCTCGCGGTGAACTCGCCGACATCGGAGGACACCCGCACCTGATCGCCATTGCGGATGCCGCGTTCGCGGGCGGTCTGCGGATTGATCTCGATGAAGGCCTCCTTGCGGCCACCAAAGACGGGCTGCAGGTAGGACATGGCCTGCGGCAGATTGCCGCCGCGGCCTTCCGCGTGCATCGCAACTTTTGGGGTGGAGATGTAGAGATCGCCACCACCGGGATGCACCGGCTCGACCCACTGGACCAAACCGGCGCGGTCGCGGCGAATGCCGAACTCGCGGTTCACGTAGTCGGCATGCAACTGCAGCTTCGCGGAGTCGAACTCGAACTTGCCGGATGCCGTCTTGAGGAGCTTTTCTTGCACCTCGTCTTCGGTCATCTCGTGGTTGTAGCCCTCGCCATCCCACTCGTAGAACACACCCCGGTACTGCTTCCAGTGGTACGGCTTCTTGTACCAGACACCCTCGCGCTTCCAGGACTCGAAGTCGTTGACCCCGTTGTCACCGGGATCGTCGCGGAAGCCTTCGGCCAGGTGGCGCAAGACGTTCTCGGTATCGCCCAGTTCGCGGTAGTACTCGCCCATCGGGCCGTTGATGCGCTTGCCGATCTCGATCAGCGTGTCGCCGAAGACCTTGGTGTCGTACAGCGGCTCGATTGCCGGGGTACGCAGCCCCGCCATCGGCCAGCCCTTGAACGGGTAGGTCGGCGTGTCCTGCAATCGCTCCAGGTAGGTGTGGTCCGGCAGGATCAGGTCCGCGTACTTGGCGGTCTCGCCCGGGAACGGCGAGGTGTCGATGATGAATACATCCTTCAGGGCCTCTTCCCAGACCTGGCCATCCGGGGCGGTCCAGATGGGATTGGTCAGGTAGAACATCATCGTGTCGAGCTTGTAGGGCTCGCCCTTCATGTGATTGGGGCCGATCTCCTGCATCATGTTGCGCGCCAGCGGCCAGCGGTCCGTGCCCTGCATGTCGATGCGCGGGTACTTGCCGTCCATCTCGCGGGCGTGGTCGTCCAGGTAATCGTCCGCATCCACCGGCATGGATCCGTAGCTCGGCCCCATCTGGTAGAACAGCCCGCCCTCGGCGAACAGGGCGCCGGTGAGTGCGTTCAGGGCATGGATCGCCATGCCGTTGTAGGTGCCGTTGGAGTGTGCGGTCGGACCCCGTTCGAACAACGCCATCGCCGGACGAGTGCTTCCGAATTCAAGGGCCAGTTCACGGATCTTCGCGGCGGGGAGGGTCGTGACCTCTTCCGCCCATTCCGGAGTGCGATCCTTCACCTCGTCGTTCCACCAGCGCTCCATTCCGCTGACCCACTTTTCCTCGAACAGGCCACGCGGTACCTGACGCCCCGCTTCGAAGTGGTTCTGGCCGTCGGAAAAGTCGCCGACGAACTCCTTGTCCCACAGACCCTCGGTCAGCATCACGTGGGCGATCGCCAGGGCCAGGGCGCCATCGGTGCCGGGCTTGATCAGCAACTGGCGGTCGGAGGCCGCGCTGGTGGCGTTTGCGTGCACATCAATGGTGGTGACCCGGGTCTTCGGGCTCTTGGTGCGCATGTGTCCCCACACCTGCATCAAGTAGTTGTAGGGGCGGAATGCCTCCAGGAAGCCGGCACCGAAGATCAGCAGATAATTGGTGTTCTCGTAGTCGTAGGCGTTGTATGACTCGTTGCCGTCCGTCAGGCCCTTGGCCACGATCGAGCCGTCGGAGCACATGGAGGAGTGGCCCAGGCCCACATTGGGCGACCCGTAGAGCTTCCCGAAGGTGCCTTGCAGTCCCGCGCAGGAGGCGCCCCATCCGCGGCCGTACAGAAGGGCAAAGCGATGCGACTCGCCGCGGTCGCGCAGGTTGTTCAGGCGGTCGGCGACGATATCGAGGGCCTCGTCCCAGGAGATCGGCTCGAAGCCGGGATCCTCGTCACGCCCCTTGTTCGGGTTGGTGCGGCGCATCGGGCCCTTGAAGCGGTCGGGGTCGTGGAGGATGTAGGTACCGAGGTGTCCCTTGGGGCAGAGGCGACCATTGGCGATCGGGTTGTTCTGCGAGCCATAGATGGCGTGTACGCGCCCGTTCGTGGTGTACACGTCGATCCCGCAGCGTGCCGGACACTGGTGGCAGATGCTCTTGTTGACGACGGTCTCGCCCTCGGGCATCTCCGGCTCGGCATGGGCCGGGCGCGACTGCAGGGTGCCGAGGCCGCCCAGGCCCGCGGCGGCCGCGCCAGCGGCGGTCGCCGTGGAGCTGGTCTGCAGGAAGCGCCGCCGTGACATCAGGGTGCTCAGTAGTTTCATGATGGGTTCTCTCCTTGGGCTACTGCGGGGTCTGCGAGCCCCGAACGGGTCCGGTGTGGTCGGGTGTCATCGCGCGAAGGCTCCGGAGGCCCGGAACAGGGTCTCGAAGCCCGCACGGGCAAAGTCGTGGGAGCGCGCGCAGGCCGGGCAGACCGGCAGCGCGTCGTCGGGGGTTTCGCCGTGATCGGCGAACGCGGTTTCGCATTCGCTGCAGCTGCGCAGGCGGTGACGGGTCGGTTCCTGCCAGCGCGGGGTGTGGTCATCTGTCGTACCGGGGCCCAGTGTTAGCGCCCCGTGGGGGCAGGCCGATTCGCAGGCGCCGCAGCCAATGCAGGCGGCGGCGTCCAGACGGATGCCGGCTTCCGCGCCGTCCTGGTAGGGCTGAAGCGCGGCGGTCGGGCAGAGTGCTGCGCACAGGTTTTCGTTGCAGCAGTCCTGGGTGACCCGAATGCGGGGGAACAACTCGGCCGACGGGAAACGCGCGCCGGTCCGGCGGCTGAGGCGGGCGATCTCGGCCAGAAAAAGGCTGCGTTCGCGCGCGTGGATGCGTGCGTGACCATCGACGGGATAGGGTTCGCCGACGGTCTCGGTACGGTCCGTCTCTGCCCGTTCCAGGGCATGCGTTGCGGCACCCTGCAGCGCACGGAAGAATCCCCGGCGGCTGACCGGCCGACGAGCTTCAGGGTCGGGAATGGTGGGCAACAGCGGCTGACTGCAGGGGTGCGGCGTCATGCGGACGCGGTTGTCGGCCGGGACTTCCATCCGTTCCAGCCAATGGTTGACTTCGGCGACTGCGCGCTGGGCGGGCGAATCACGGGCATCGGAGGCGGGACAATCGGCGCAGCCCCCGCGGTCCAGGAGATGAACGGGGGCGTCCCCGCTTTCGCGCGCCAGGGCGAGTAGCTGGGTGGTACGCAGCCCACCATGGCAGGGCACGCGCAGGGTGCCCGCGGGCGAGGCTTCCGCCGGTACGCGCCAGCAATCGATACGGACTGCGGCGTCCGAGGTGAATTCGGCGGTTTCGGTCTTCAGTCCGGGGACTGCGAGTGCGCCGGTTGGGCACTGGGCGGTGCAGCGGCCACAGTTCAGGCAATCGTCACCCGCGATCGGACCGTCCTCACCCACGTTCAGCGTGTCTACCGGACAGGCATCTGCACAGGCATGGCAATCCAGATCCGGAAAACGGTGCGGCAGGCAGGCCCCGACATCCACCCACAGGTGGGCACGCGGATTCGGGCGCTGCAGGGTTCCGACGGGTCGGGCGACGGTCGACATCGTTTGGCGTACTCCTCCTCTCGGTTCCCCGGCATGTGCCGGGTTGGCGGGTGTCCCGCTCTTGGGGAGGCCTTTGCACGTGATATGCCAATGCGGACAAATTGGCCCATGGGCTGGGTTTTCAGGGGGGTGACGGTGAGTCGCCAGGCGCTGGGGGTTACCAATCGGTAACGGTCGACAGGACGGTCGGGCAGCGGTTGTTACCAGGTGGTAACGCCGTGGATTGCGGCGTGCGCGCACCGGTTGCGGCGGATGCAGGCGGTGTTTGTATACTCGAGGCAATCCGGCCTTTCGGGCCGGCTTCGATCAGGGGTTCGCCCATGCAGCGCCGCCAGTTTCTTCGTACCGCCGCCCTGGCCTCGCTGGCCCCGGGGGCGGTGTGGTCGCGGGACTCGGTGCGCATCGGCCTGACGCCGGTCTTCCTCGATGATCAGACCTTCCTGAATCGGTGGCAGGTCTACCTGGAAGAGGCACTCGGACGCCCGGTCGCGTTTGTCCAGCGGGGGACCTATCGCGAGATCACCGAACTGGTCTTGAACGGACGGGTGGATTTCGCCTGGCTGTGCGGCTATCCGTTCGTGCGCTACCGGGATCAGCTGGAGCTCGTCCTGGTGCCCGTCTACGAAGGCCGCCCCCTGTATCAGTCCTATCTGATCGTATCAGCCGATGACGACTGGACGCGTGGTCTGGACGATCTCGAAGGTCGGGTGTTTGCCTATTCGGATCCCTTGTCGAATTCGGGCTGGCTGGTGCCTCAGGCGCAGCTGCTGGAGGCGGGGCATGACGCCGAGTTCTTCTTCCGCCGCAGCTTCTTTGCGGGTGCTCACCGAAACGTGGTCGAGGCCGTGGCGGTGGGACTGGCCCAGGGCGGCGCCGTGGATGGCTATGTCTATGAGTCACTGGCGCGGCTGCATCCGGAGCTCACCCGAAGGACACGGGTGGTGTGGCGCTCGGATGCCTTCGGCTTCCCGCCGGTGGTCGCCTACCCGGAGGTGGAGGGCGAGCTGCGTGATCGGTTCCGGGCGGCGCTGAAGGGGATGGCGGATTCGGAAACCGGGCAGGGACTCCTCGATCAGTTTTACCTGGATGGCTTCCGCGAACCGGAAGAGGGTCTGTACGCCGGTATCGAACGCCTCAAGCAGCTTGTGGAGCGGGCCTGAGGTGCGGCTGCGGGACCTGAGCTACCGGGTCAAGACACCGCTGAGCGTCACCCTGGTGATCCTGCTGACCGCGATTGTTCTGTCGACCGTTCTCCTGGCGCGGGCCTATCAGGACAACCGTGAGGAAATGATCGACAACGCGCTCGGCCTGGGCACCGTTCTGGCCCGAACCTTGTCACCCGCCCTGACGCGCGATGATGTCTGGCAAGCCTACGAAACCATCATGACACCGCTGGAGCGCGAGTCGCGGGTGGCGGGAGAGGCCGCCGGGGGCCCCGCTGCGGACAACGGCGTGGCTGGGAACGACGTCGCTCAGCGCGAGATCCTGGTACTGGATACCCAGCAGGCGATCTATGTGGCTTCGCAACCACGCCGTTACCCCATGCTGGTGCAGCTCGCACAGATTGGTACTGAATACGAGGCGTTGGCGGAGCGTATCGCAAGCCACAACGGCAGCGAACCATTCGTGGCGCGCGATATCTGGCCCGACCGCTACGCGATGGTCGTACCGGTGCTTGCAGAGGATGGCGCGCGCCTGGGCACCTTGGTGCTGAACTACTCGAATGATCTGCTGCTTCCCCGATTCCTGAATACAGTCGAACAGGTGATTCTGGCCACGCTTCTGGTCTTGCTGGCACTCCTGCCGCTTGGCTGGTTCTGGGGCAAGCGCCTGACCGACCCGCTGGCGCACCTGTCGGCCTGCATGCGGCGGGTGGGCAGTGAGGTCCCCAGCGATATCCAGTGTGACCTGTACGATGGGCGCGACGAGATCGGTCAGGTCTCCATGCGCTTTCGTCGCATGCTGGACGAGCTGCGCGAGAAGCAGGAGCTGGAGCGCAGCATGGTGGCCTCCGAGCGGTTGGCGGCGGTCGGACGTCTTACCGCGGGTATCGCGCACGAGATCAATAACCCCCTGGGCGGGATGCTGAACGCGATCAGCACCTACAAACGCCACGGCGCAGAGCGCGACCCGGGTGCGGATCGCACGATCTCCTTGCTGGAGCGTGGGCTGGTCCAGATCAAGGGTACGGTCGGTGCGCTCCTGGTGGAGGCGCGCCTGGAGAGCCATGCGCTGACACCCGAAGATCTGCAGGATATCCGCACGCTGGTCCAGCCGGATATCCAGCGCAAGGGGCTGCACCTCGTCTGGGACAATGCAATCGACGTGCCTCTCGCACTCCCGTCGTCTCAGGTGCGTCAGGTCCTGCTCAATCTATTGCTGAATGCGGTGCAGGCTAGCGAGGCGGGGGGCGAGGTGGTCTGCTCGCTGCGCGCCGATGACGCGTTTTTCCGCGCGGCTGTGTCGAACGGAGGTGAACATATTAGTCGCGAACGCATGGCCCACTTGTTCGAGCCGTTTGCCCAGAGCGGTGGTAACGGCCACGGGCTCGGCCTCTGGGTGACCTACCAGTTGATCCAGCAACTGGATGGCCGTATCGAGGTGAAAAGCAACGAGTCGGCGACCATCTTCGAGGTGACGCTGCCATTGTCGGACGGGGATTCCGCATGAACGCACGACCGCGGCTGTGCCTGATCGAGGACGACGCGATCATGGGCGAATCCCTTTGTGATCGCTTCGAGCTGGAAGGCTATGCGGTGGATTGGGCCCGAAGCGTTGCCGAGGCCCGGGAGCGACTGACAAGGGGCGATTACGCCGTCGTCCTGAGCGACATTCGGCTGGGCGACGGCTACGGCGATGAGCTCTTCCTGGAGTGGCAGGAGAGCCATGGTGTCTCCGTGCCGTGGTTGTTCATTACGGCCTACGGAGCCGTGGATCGCGCCGTGGCCCTGCTCAAGCGTGGGGCGGCCGATTACATTACCAAGCCGTTCGATCTCGATGCGCTGGTGGACAAGGTTGCGGATCTTGCCAACGACCGTGGCGAGAATGCCTCGGGCGAAACCACACTGGGCACCTCGGCCGCAATGCGCCGGATCTCCGCGCTGTTGGGGCGGCTTGCCGGGCAGGCGAGCACGGTACTCATTACCGGCGAGTCGGGTACCGGCAAGGAAGCGGTCGCGCGTGAACTGCATCGTCTTGACCCACTGCGCTCGGATCAGCCGTTTGTGCCGGTCAACTGCGGTGGGCTGACCGAGACGCTGCTGGAGGCCGAGCTGTTCGGTCACGAGAAGGGGGCGTTCACGGGTGCCGTGCGGGCGCGTCCCGGCGTATTCGAGCAGGCCCATGGCGGGACGCTGTTCCTGGACGAGATCGGTGACATGCCGCCGGTGATGCAGGTCAAGCTGCTGCGCGCCATCCAGGAGCGCCAGATTGTACGCGTGGGTGGGGAAAAACCGATTCCGGTGGAACTGCGGCTGATCTGTGCCACCCATCGCGATCTGCTGGAGATGGTGCGCGAAGGACAGTTCCGCGAGGATCTCTACTACCGCATCCATGTGATCCACCTTCGTATCCCGCCGCTGCGTGATCGTCCCGAGGACATTCTCTGGCTGGTACGACGCTTCCTCGACGCTGATGCGCGGGAACGCGGGGAGCCGCGCAAGACACTCACGCCTCCTGCGGAAAACGCGCTATTGCGCCATCGCTGGCCAGGCAATATCCGCGAACTCAAGCACGCAATCGAGCGTGCCTGCATCATGAGCCCCGGTCCGAACCTGCAGGCTGACAGCCTGTTTGACGAACCGGGCGAGGAACCCTCCACGGGGGGCGAGGCGGAGGGCGCGCGTCTCCGTCAGTACCTGCAGGCCTGCGAGGAAAGCTACATTTTGCGGGCGCTGGAACTACACGATGGTCATATCGCCAACACGGCCGCCAATTTGGGTATCAGCCGCAAGAACCTCTGGGAGCGCATGAAGCGTCTTGGGTTGTCGCCGGATACCGGTCGCCAGGGCTGAGGCGCGCCGGGTTCCGGTTCCGTCACTGTCGTGGGCGGGTGTACCAGAACCAGCTGAGGCGTCGTGAGCGCAGGCTCCAGGGGAACAGCAACACCTGCGTCACCACGAGGATGTGGCGACCTGGATGGAACCAGTCCGCCTTGCGGCCGGAGGTCAGTACGGGCGTTTCCAGGATCTCGACGCGCTGGCCGTGCGCGCGGCCCCAGCGTCTCAGCGCGCGGGACAGGAACACCTCTTCCCCCGCGTACACGGCCTCGCTAAAGCCGTCCACCGCCGCGAAGGCCTCGCGGGTGCAGAAGACGTAGCAGCCAGCCGCCAGAGCCAGGCGCGCGGAGAGGGTGTTCCACGCGGTGGCACCCCAGCGATAGATCCGGTGGCTGAGGTGGTCGAAGGTCACCCGTGCGCCACCCCCGCAGACCTCGCCGCTGTCTAGCGCTTCCAGTGTTGCCTGCAACAGGGCGCGGTCGGGCCAGGTGTCGGCATCGACGAACAGGAGGTAATCGCCGCAGGCTGCGGTCGCGCCGGCATTGCGGGCGCGGCTGATGCGGCGCTCGGGTTCGAACACGACGCGGCATCCCGCAGCGTGGGCAATCTGTGGCGTGCGGTCGGTCGAGGCGTTGTCGACCACGATGATCTCGCTATTCCGGTCAATGCCGGATAGCGCTTCCTGCACCGCCGCCAGGGTGCGCGGCAGCCATTCGGCCTCGTTCCAGGCCGGGATGATGATCGACAGGGCCGGTCTGCGGGACACGCGGGTCAGTAGGTCGGCATGTGGGGGTCGACATCGCGCGCCCATGCATCCACGCCGCCGGTCAGGTTGATCACGTGCTGGAATCCGGCCCGGTCCAGGAATCCGCAGACCTGCTGGCTGCGCACCCCGTGGTGGCAGATCACCACGATCTCGTCCTCGGCGTTCAGATCCTGATAGGCCGTCGGGATCTGGCCCATCGGGAGCAGTTGCGAGCCCCCGATGTGGCAGTGTTCGTATTCCCAGGGCTCGCGGACATCCAGGAGCAGCGGCGGGTGCTCCGCCTGGGCGAGGTAGTCCTGTAGTTCTCGGGGAGACATCTGGCGCATGGGTCGATCCGTGCCTGAGTAAGCCCGCCACGCTAGGGTGCGGCGGGCCGGGGCGCAAGAAACACGATCATTACCGCGTCGAGGGGGATCGACCGGCATGCTGGCGCGGGGGGAGACACCAATTCATGGGTACGGCGGGTCGAGGCGCTCGGGATCGCATCACCTGGTTTGCGGCAGGGGGGCTGGCTGGAGGTTGCGGCGGTTCTTGTATCACTGCGGCGATGGGGAGGCGTGCGAGAGCCTGCGAATGGCGACCGGGCCCGCGACGTTCGTGGTGGATGGGTCTGGCACCAGAGGCGCTGCATCCATTGCGATCGCGGGGGCTGTCAGCGAGACACGCTTAATCGGCCCACCGGCTGCCGCTCGGGCGGCGTTGACAGCAGCCGAAGGTATTCCGCCCGGACCGCCGCATAGCATTCACAGGCACACGCCTCCAGACCGGGCCGGTCGAGCACGGTGATGTGCCCGCGGTGATACTCGATCAGGCCCGCTTTTTGCAGTTTTCCAGCGGCGCAGGTGATGCCTTCCCGGCGCACGCCCAGGATATGGGAGATCAGTTCCTGGGTCATTTCGAGGGTGTTCGCGTGCAGACGGTCAAGATTCAGTAGCAGCCAGCGGGCGAGTTGCTGGTCCAGGGTGTGGTGGCGGTTGCATACCGCCGTTTGTGCCATCTGGGTCAGCAGCGCCTGGGTATAGCGCAACAGCAATTGCTGCATGTGCCCGCCGTGGGTGAACTCGTCTTTCAGGACCTGGGCCTTCAGCCGGAACCCGTGTCCGGCGCTATGCACGACAGCGCGGCTGGATGTGCTTTCGCCGCCCATGAACAAGGAGACCCCGATCATGCCCTCGTATCCAACCACGGCAACTTCGGTCGTTGCGCCATCCTGCATCACGTTGAGGAGGGACACGATGGCCGTGGTGGGGAAGTAGGCGTAGCGCATCGGGTGTCCGGGCTCGGCGAGGACTTCCCCCAAAGGCATGGGTACCGCCTCCATTTGCGGGGAAAGATGCGCGTAATCGTCGAGCGAAAGTCCTGCGAGCAACTCGTTCGCGCGTGGTCTATCGGAGTACGGCATCCTGGCCCCCCTGCCCGAAGGTTGAATCAGTACATAAGCACCCCCCGGTGGCCGCAAGCGCGACGGTGCCCCATCGCTGCTGGCTGAAGTGTTCATGGAGATCGTTACAAAGCCATGTTGCTCTAATAGACTTCCGGATGCTGGGCGTCAACGCTCTATTCACGTAAACGTGAACTTGAAAGGATTCTTTCGGGGGGCGGCCACCCGCATGCGTGTCGCCCTGGGCCACGCGGAGCCGAGACTGAATCGCGGGCAGATCGAGTAACACCCGGGTGTTACAGAGGTTTGGACGTTCCACGTTCAATGTGCGTGTCCCATTGGCGTGACCAGGGTGTCTGCACAGCCTCGCGGAGGCGAACAGACGACAAGGTGCGTGGGGGGAGGGGACGAAACTGCCATGGTACTGCGGGCGCAGTGTGTGGGATCGAACATACGGTGAGTGCGCCGGGCCCCACTATAGGCTGGAAGTGTATGGCTTTCGGACCCGCTCCTAGTATCGAGACCGAAAGCCCGGTGTTAGAAACCGGCTCGCCGGCGGTGGGGTGCGAACCCGGCCGCTGGAGTCGAGCCAAGTACGGAGTCCCAGCATGGAGCCACAAGCAGCGGTTGTCGCAACCGCCGATGATCCCCGAGCGTTACAGCGCGCACTGTCCGAGTATCGTACGCCGTTTCTCGCGCGTAGCGTCTTTGAACTGGCCGTTACCGTGATTCCGTTCGGCCTTTTCTGGTTTCTGACCTGGGCCAGTGTGAGCGCTGGCTACTGGGTTGGCCTGGTGCTGGCCATTCCCGCTGCCGGATTTCTCGTGCGGCTGTTCATGATCCAGCATGACTGCGGGCACGGGTCATTCTTCCCGTCCCGGCGCGCGAATGACTGGGTGGGACGGGCACTGGGCATCTTTACGCTCACGCCCTACGACTTTTGGCGCTACACGCATGCCCTCCATCACGCGCACTCCGGCAATCTGGATCGGGCGGACGAAGGGAGCATCGATACCTTGAGTGTGCGGGAATACCAGGCGCTGTCTGCCTCGCAACGCCTGCGTTACCGGCTGTACCGGCATCCGCTGATCCTGTTCGGGCTGGGTCCGGTCTACCTGTTCATGTTGAACAATCGCGTTCCTGTCGGCTTCCTGCGCGCGCGATGGATGCCCTGGGTGAGCACCATGGGTACCAATGCAGGCATTGCGCTGGTCGTCGTTGGGATGATGTGGCTGGTGGGTGTGGGCACCTTCCTCCTGGTCCACCTGCCGATCGCGGTTCTGGCGGGTTCCATCGGTGTCTGGCTGTTCTATGTTCAGCACCAGTTCGAGAACACGCGCTGGGCGCGCGACGAGGCGTGGAGCTTCCAGGAAACGGCGCTTTACGGGAGTTCCTATTACGAACTGCCTGCGGTGCTGCGCTGGATGACCGCGAATATCGGGGTACACCACGTCCACCATCTCGCCAGCCGTATTCCGTTCTACCGATTGCCCGAGGTGCTGGAAGACCATCCGCAGCTTCGCAAGATCAGCCGTGTCACGCTGAAGCAGAGCCTCCATTGCGCCCGGCTCGCCCTGTGGGACGAGGAGCGGCAACGTCTGGTCCCCTTCGAACACGCAAGCACGCAGACACCTCCGGTACGCGCGTAGACATACAGAGTAGACATACAGAGCGGGGTCTCTGGCAGGGCGCTCGACGCGTGCGTCGGCTGCCGGAGCCGGACGTGCGAATGGATCAGGGTTTTCCTGGCGCGCAACCGGCCATGCCGGATGGCGCACCCTTTCTGGCGGATGGCGGCCTGTGGCTGCTCCCCCGAATGACCGGCGGACTGTTCGGCGGCCCGGCAACGCTGCAGGCAAACCCTCCGCGGCGACGCTGCGGGTCCTATCGGAGTCCGAAGAATCCCAGTATGAACAGGACGATAACGATGGCGCCGACGATGTAGATGATCTGGTTCATGAGCTTTTTCCTGGTTTGGACGGGTTCGGCAACAGGCTGTCCGAACCCCGTGATTCGCCTTTAAGCGTATGCGTGGCCGGATTGCCCGTCGGTGCGGCACCGCACAGGGCGTTTCGGGACTCATTCGAGCGGGCCGCGCGCGCTGCGAGGTCACTGCATTGGCTGGCTTGTGGCGCACAGACACCCGCATGGCCGCTTGCCGAAGCAGGACGGGTTGTGTTCGGCAACAGACAGACGCTGGGCTTGGCGCTCACGTAGCTTGAAGTTGGCGAAACGCCGAGAACGCGGGCGGTCGCTCGGACACGCCGGAGACCGTTGCAGGGATGCGGGTCGGGCCCCCGTAAGTGATTGACGGGTGGACCGGGCGGTGATCCCGGACGTGACTCCTTTTTTCGACAATCGTTAACGGGAGAGGGACATGAACAAGGACCAGATCAAGGGCCGCGTCGAAGAGGCGAAGGGCCAGGCAAAGCAGACGGCCGGAAAGGTCGTAGGCAACAAGGAACTGGAAGTGAAAGGGCGCGCTCAGAAGGCGGGCGGAAAGCTCCAGGCGGGATATGGCGATCTGAAGAAGGACATCAAGGATTCCACCTGACCGGGACCTCCCGCGGGTGACCCCGGTCACCGGCTGCGACCGAGGTACCCTCGCCGGGAAGCAGAGCGACCCGGCACCGGGCTATCATGCGGGCACCAGGGGCCGCGACCTCGGGATGGATTTGACTGGAGGACCGATGCGGAAGCTGAGCCCGGAGTTCGAGAGACAGTTGCAATTACGCCATGAGGCCGAGTCCCGGCTCAAAGAGGGCTCGGCTCCGCCTAACGGTGGCTGGACGGTTGGCCCGGATTCGCTGACGCTCCTTTACCGCCTGGCAAGCGACCCCGATACCGCCGCGGATGCGCTCAGGCTGCTGAGTGAACTGCAGACCCACCAGGTCGAGCTGGATCTGCAGAACTCCCAGCTGAGAACCGACCAGGAGGAACTGGATCAGGCCCTGGCGCGTTATCGGAGTCTCTATGAGTTTGCGCCGGTGGGGTATCTGGTGGTCGGGCTCGATGGAAGAATCCTCGAAGGCAATCGTGCGGGAGCAGAGCTGCTCGGTACGGCACCGGATGGACTCGAGGGCGCGCCCCTGGCGTCGTGGTTCGCGCAGGGCAGCCACTCGGCGATCCAGGGCGTGGTTGAAGCGTGCCGGGGAGGCGCCGGGGGTGTCTGCTGCTCGGTTGAATCCAGCGGCCGAGGGGGGAATGGCGCGGAGCCGTTGCGAATCACCGCGAGCCTGGGCCCGGAGGGCGAGGACGTATTACTGATCGTCTCGAGGTGCGAATCATCGCCGCGATGAGCCTGCCCGGGAGGCGCTAAGTATGGGTAACCGTTCCCCTGTCGATGCTCCGGAGGCGGTACGTATTATAGGAATCGGGGCATCGGCCGGCGGTCTGGTCGCGCTGGAGGAGTTTCTGCACCGCATACCGCCGGATCGCGGCATCGCTTGTGTCGTGGTGCAGCATCTTGATCCCACCCAGAAGGGGCTGCTGCCCGAGCTGCTGCAACGGGTCACCGCCATGCCGGTGCGTGCGGCCGAACAGGGCATGCGCGTCGAGCCCGGTCACGTGTATGTGATTCCGCCGAACACGGAACTCACCGTGGTCGGCACGACGCTGCATCTGGGCGCACCCGCAGAGCCACGGGGCATGCGCTTGCCCGTCAATATCCTGTTTTCGTCGCTGGCGGGTGGGCAAGGCGAACGCGCCATCGGTGTCGTGCTCTCCGGTATGGGCTCGGACGGAACGGCGGGCCTGGAGGCGATCAAGGCCGTGGGCGGCCTGACGGCGGTGCAAGACCCCGAATCGGCGCAGTTCGACTCGATGCCCCGAAGCGCGATCAATGCGGGGTGTGCCGATATCGTGGCGACGCCGAGCGAGTTGCCGGAACGAATCCTGGCCGTCGTGTGCGAGGCGAGTGCTGTTTCGGGCGAGGCGCCGCCGTCGGACACCTCCACGCCTCTGGAGCGGATCGTTGCCGCGTTGCAGCAGCGAATTCGCCATGACTTTTCGCTGTACAAGCCCAGCACACTGCAGCGCCGGACGGAACGGCGTATGGCCATCCATCGCATCGCATCGCTGGAGGAGTACGCAGCGTTCCTCGAACACAACGCGCAGGAAGCCGAACTGCTGTTCAAGGAACTGCTGATCGGCGTGACCAGTTTCTTCCGTGATCCCGCCGCCTGGGAGTATCTGGAGGGTACGGTGCTGCCCGGGCTTCTGGAGCGACAGAAGGGGGCAGAGAAGCTTCGCGCCTGGGTGATTGGCTGTTCGACCGGCGAGGAGGCCTATTCGCTGGCCATGGTGTTCACCGAGGTCATGGAGCGATCGCGGCCGCAGCCTGCCGTCACGCTGCAGATCTTCGCGTCGGATGTGAGCCCGGACGGCATTGCGAGCGCGCGCCGGGGCCGGTACCCACTCGCGATCGCGGACGATGTGTCGCCCGCACGACTGGCGCGTTTCTTTACCGCCCATGAAGACCACTATCAGGTGATACCGGGCATTCGGGACATGGTGCTGTTCTCGCAGCATGACGTGATCCTCGACCCGCCATTCACCACGCTCGACCTCATTGCCTGCCGCAACCTGCTGATCTATTTTGGGCCGGAATTGCAACGCAAGCTGCTGCCCCTGTTCCACTACAGCCTGCGCCCGGGTGGCGTACTGTTTCTGGGGACTTCCGAGACCGTCGGGCAATTCAACCATCTGTTCACGCCGATCGAGTCGCGGCTGCGGTTCTATCAGCGCCAGGATCACACCTACATGGGTGGGCGTGATTTCCTGCTGCATGCCTTCCCGCCGCTGTCCGGCCCGAGCAAGGAGCGTCCCGTGTCCCCATCCGAGGTTTCTTCCCAACCCGCCGATGCGCTGCAGGAGGCGTCCGATCGGGTCCTGCTGCAGGTGTATGCGCCGGCCGCGGTCGTGCTCAACGCCGATGGGGATATCGTCTACGTCAGCGGCCATACCGGAAAGTACCTCGAGCCGGCCGCCGGCAAGGCTAACTGGAATATCTTCGCCATGGCGCGCGAAGGCCTGGGTGGGCCTCTGGCCGGGGCGTTGAAGAAGGCCGTGAAGGCCGACCGCCCCGTGCAGCTACATAGCCTGGAAGTGCCCACGCACGCCGGAGTACAGCGCGTTGATGTCACGGTGCATGCCTTTCATGACGCATCCCCCTTGCGGGGCATGACCATGATCGTCTTCCGTGATCTGGCCCCGAGCACGGCCGGGCGGGGTGGGCGCAGGAACAAGGGCAAGGGGCCCATGCCGGCCGCGCATGACGCCCAGCTGCAGCAATACCGTGCCGAGATCGAGGCCTTGCGCGAGGAGGCGCGCACGGCCCGGGAAGAGTCGCAGGCTGCGACCGAGGAGCTGCAATCCGCCAACGAGGAACTGCAATCGACCAACGAGGAGCTCAACAGCTCGAAGGAAGAGATGCAGTCCATGAACGAGGAACTGCAGACGATCAATGCCGAGCTGCAGGCCAAGCTGGACGATCTCGCGCTCGCGCAGAGCGACATGCAGAACGTGCTCAACAGAATCGATATCGCCATCCTGTTCCTGGATCAGAATCTGGATGTCCGGCGTTATACCGATCAGGCGGCCCGGGTCTTCCGTCTCCGGGAGAGCGATGTCGGCCGGCCGCTGAGCGATCTGACCACCAGCCTGGAATACCCGGAACTGCATGACGATGCCCGCGATACCCTGCGCACCCTGGCCGTCTCGGAGAAACAGATCACGACTGACGACGGGCGCTGGTTCACGGTCCGCATCATGCCCTATCGACGGGTGGACAACGTGATCGATGGGGTGGTGATCACCATGGTCGATATCACCGAGACCAAGAGGCTGGAAGCCGCGTTGCGGGAGTAGGCAAACCGATGACGGCCCGCCCCAATGGGCGGGCCGTCATGGATCATGGACGAGTGGCGGCACACCACCGCGATCGCGGCCTCGGCAGGGTGGCCGCGTGTGCGTATCGGGGTCCGGCCGCTATTTGAGCTGCATGTCGTTTTCGACCGACCGTACGCCCTCGACGCCACGCGCGATCTCGACGGCCTTGTTGATGTCCTCCTGGGAACTGACGAAGCCGCTCAACTGCACGCGGCCCTCGTAGGTCTCGACGCTGACTTCGAAGCCGCTCAGGGATGGCTCGTTGAACAACGCCGCCTTCACCTTGGTGGTGATCACGCTGTCGTCGACGTACTCGCCGACCGTCTGTCGTTCACCCGATCCAGCACAGCCCGCGAGGAGCAGGGCCAGCAAAAGGGTCAGGAAAATCGGGGGTAAATATCGCAACTGTCTCATTTCTTGTTCTCCAGATGGGGATGGACCAAGTCACCGTGGACGGTGTCGGTCAGGGGCTGCATTGATTTCGGGGTGTCGGTGGCGGCATGTCCGTCGGCAGGAAGGAACGATGGGGACTAGATCCGGCCGGTCAGTAGCAGGATGAGAAGGATGATCAGCACCACGCCGATTACCCCGCCCGGGGCATAGCCCCAGTTCCGGCTGTGCGGCCACGTCGGGATCACGCCGATTAACAGCAGGACAAGGACGATGAGCAGAATGGTTCCCAGTGTCATGGCGTTTCCCTCAGTGTTGTGGGCCGTTTTGTGGCCGGGTCTTCTTGACCAGCATCTGTGAGAAAGTCTGGCGTGTGCCCGGTGGGTTGTCTGTACGATCCCGCACACATAGCGGGCCTTCCCGGAAGCGAGAAAGATCCGGCGTTACTGCGGGGCCGGCGAGCCGGCTTGAGTTCAATCGGCGCGTGGGCCCCCAGCTTGTCGACCAACGGGCGGGTACGCCGCGCCTGGGCCGGTTACCGATCGGAGGGGCAGGGCAAGGAAGGTTGTTTTGTTCGGCGGCGAACAGAGTCGTCCGCAGGGGAATGGCATTCTTGTCCGGTCGCGTTTGCCCAAGCCGGGTCAGCCCGGGTAGCGGGTTGGCGGCTTTCTGCCTGGGGAAGCCAGAACGAGGCGGGCTGTCCGCGCTATGGAACGCGCATTCGGTCCGGAGAGAGGAGTGATCATGACCGTCAACGAGCTCGGAAACGCCCCCGGTGATGCCCTCGACCGTACGGGTAGCTGCGCAGACGGGGGCGATGGCCCTGTCTTCTCCAGGAGTGCCCTTGCCAGAATCTGGAGCGGGCAGGAACGGCTGCGACAGAAAATGCGGAGCAGAACCTCGACGAGCGCTGCTCACCGCAACGGCTAAGGAAACACTGATCAATGGACGCGTTCGCGCTCGAGTCGCTTTTGCGTGCGAACAAGGCGCGGTGACTGCCGTGCAGTCATTCTGCACAAGGGAGCCGCAACGCTGTGCGCGCGCCCGTTTTCGTCAACAACGGGCGGCCGAGCCCCTCCTTTCAATAACTTGCGGGGTTGGCACCCCAGGTTCCCCGATCCTGCGTTGCGCCGCTTACAGGTAGAACCACTACCTGTTGCACGACGCGCCTTGTCTCGGAAAACCTGGGGTACCAACGCGAACGCGTTCATTGATCAGTGTTTCCCTAAGGGCACGGCCCTGCCTTGCGCAGAAGGCGCTGAAAGTCGTCCAGTGGCAGTGGCGCGCTGAACAGGAAACCCTGGAAGGTATCGCAGTCCTGGTCGGCGAGGAGGCGGCGCTGTGCCTCGGTTTCCACGCCTTCGGCAACGGTCGCGAGCCCAAGGCTCTTGGCCAGGACGAGGATGGCCGTAACCAGGGTGGTGTCGGCACCCGGTTGGCCCATGGTGGCCACCAGCGAGGGGTCGATCTTGATTTCCTGCAGCCGCAGCCGGGTAAGGCGAGACAGGGACGACCAACCCCTTCCGAAGTCGTCTACCGATAAGCGCACGCCGAGCTCCCTCAACTGCCGCGACCGGGCCATGGTTGCTTCACTGCTGTCGAGGGTCGCGCCTTCGGTCAGTTCCAGGGTCAGCCTTTCCGGATTGGCCCCAGTGGACTCCAGTGCCTTGCGGACCTGATCGACGAAATCGTCCTGCCGGAATTCCAGCGCACTGATATTGACCGCCAGGGTAAGTTCGCGGGTCGTGGGATCCTGTGCCCAGGCCGCGAGCTGGGCGCAGGCGATCTCCAGCACCCAGCGTCCGATGGGCAGGATCAGACCCGTCTGTGCGGCCATCCCGAGGAAGGCGCCAGGCGCCATCAATCCGTGTTTCGGATGTCGCCAGCGGAGCAGCGACTCGGCTCCCACCACGCGCCGTGTTCCATCGAACCGGGGTTGGTAGTGCAGTTCGAGTTGCCCCTTGCTTAGTGCCTGGCCCAGTGCGTCCTCCAGGATGCCCCGGGCATCGAGCACCGCCTGCATGGACGGGTCAAAGAAGATTACCCGGTTGCGCCCGGCCGATTTCGCCCGGTACAGGGCCAGATCGGCATGCTGAAGCAATTCTGCTTGGGTTTCGCCCGGACCGAACAGGCGCACGCCGATGCTGGTCGTGCAGTGGAACGTGAAGTCGCCGAAATCGACGGGCTCGGCAATGCTTTGACGCAGCTTTTCGCCAATGCTCTGGGCGAGCAGGGCGGCGCTGTCCCGCGTCGGGCCGAGACCGTCCAGGATCACCACGAATTCGTCGCCGCCCATGCGCGCCACGGTATCGCCTTCGCGCAGCCCGGCACGCAGGCGCTGACCCACCTCGGCGAGGAGTTGATCGCCGGCGTCGTGACCCCGGGTATCGTTGAGCACCTTGAAATCGTCGAGGTCGAGAAACACGATCGCGCCGTAGAGGCCCTTGCGCTCGGATGCCGCCAGTGTCTGGGCCAGGCGGTCCAGAAGCAGGCGTCGGTTGGGAAGGCCGGTCAGCGCATCGAAATAGGCGAGCCGGTGGATCTCGGCTGCGGCCTCGGCGCGCTCAGTGATGTCGAAAAACGCGATGCGCATGGTGTTCCCGGTGTGGGAGCGGTCCAGCGCGCCGCATTGCAGTTGGGCCGGGAACTGTGCGCCCTCGGTATTCTGAAGCAGAAGTTCGTGCTCCTGGGGTGTGTCGAGGCGGCCAGCCCACACGGCCGCGGCGCGTTCCTGCCATCGTTCCCGGTCGCAGGAAGCGACGAACTGGTCGAAGGAATGTTCAAGCAACTGTGCCTGGGTGAGGCCCAGGAGCCGGGTGGCGAGCTGATTGGCGTCGGTCAACCGGCCATCGCGCGCAAGGATGACATAGGCCACCGGGGCGGATTCGAAGAGGTCGACATAGCGGTTACGCGATTCCTCCAGTTCATGCTGGGCCTGACGCAGGGCCTCGTTCTGCAGCTCCAGTTCGATCTGGTGGATCTGGAGTTCGTGCACGAGCGCCTGGTTCGATTCGGGGCTGTCCCGGGAAGCGACCCTTGCGAGGCGGGCCTCCGCCGCGCGCCGCAATGCGTTCTTGGTCTGGTACTCATCCCTCATCTGGTACTCAAGCCTCATGGTATCGTCCCTGTCGCATTCGATGCTCGGCACACCTCGTGGCCGCCTGCGTGTACCCCCAGGTGTAAAGATTCATCACAAACGATTCGACCGGACGCATGACGATGGCAGGGCGGCGCGGTGTCCGCGCGGGGTCGAACGCTCATGCTCAACCCTGGCACCGACCCTCCAGGGGGTCTGTGCGCTAGCGAACACGCGGCCGGTTCAATGGGTGTTGCCATCCCTCCGGGCCGATGGGCCGGGCCGTGTGGGCCATGTGGCCACGGTCGCTGGTGGGTGGGGGCGTGATCACGCCTTGGTAACAAGATGGAGTTCGACATGATGCTCCTGGTGGTCGTCCACCAATGGGATGCGTGAATCCGGGCACTCGACACCGTCCACCGTCATGCGCGTCGCCTGACCTTCAGGTTCCCCGGTCGGCCGGATGGTGATGTGGTAGACGGTCTCGCGGTAGCGGTAGTGGATGCGGTAGGCGTCCCAGTCCGCAGGGATGCGGGGCGCGATGCGCAGATGGTCGGCTTCCAGGTGCAGGCCCAGCAGGGTCTCGACCGTCAGCCGGTACATCCAGCCGGCCGCCCCGGTGTACCAGGTCCATCCGCCGCGGCCGGTGTGCGGTGGGGCGCCGTAGATATCCGCGCACATCACGTAGGGCTCGACCCGGTAGCGTTCGATCGCCTCCGGGGTGCTGCCCTGGTGGATGGGATTGAGCATGGCGAAGAACTCCCAGGCGCGTTCCGTGTCGCCCATCCTGGCGAATGCCATCGTGGTCCAGATGGCGGCATGGGTGTACTGGCCGCCGTTCTCGCGCACACCGGGTATATAGCCCTTGATGTACCCCGGTTCCAGGTCGGAGTGGTCGAAGGGCGGGTCGAGCAGCTGGATGATCCGCGCGTCGCGTCGCACCAGGCGCGTGTCCACCGCCGCCATGGCCTGGCGGGCGCGCAGCGGGTCGCCACCCCCGGAGAGGATCGCCCAGCTCTGGCTGATCGAATCGATCTGGCACTCTTCGTTGCTGGATGAACCCAGGGGAGTCCCATCGTCGAACCAGGCGCGCCGGTACCAGGCACCGTCCCAGGCTTCGGCTTCGATGTTGTCGCGAAGTGCTTCGGCCTGCGCGGTGCACAACTCGGCAAAGTCCGCGTCGCCGTGCTTGCGCGCGAGGTCGGCGAATTGCTCAAGGTTCTCGAACAGGAACCACGCGAGCCATACGCTCTCGCCCTTGCCCGCGTTGCCGACCAGATTCATGCCGTCGTTCCAGTCGCCGCAACCCATCAGCGGCAGGTGGTGCACGCCGAAACGCAGGCCGTGCCGAAGGGCGCGCACGCAGTGTTCATAGAGGCTGGCCGATTCCGACGAGGTCTGCGGCTGGTCGTAGTAGGCCTCCTCGTCCGCATGGAGTTCGCGGCCCTCCAGGAACGCGATGGACTCGTCGAGCACGCCGCTGTCCCCGGTGGCTGCCACGTAGCGACAGGCGGCATAGGGCAGCCACAGGTAATCGTCGGAGAACCGGGTGCGCACGCCCTGGCCGTTGGGCGGGTGCCACCAGTGCTGCACGTCGCCCTGCGGGAACTGGCGTCCCGCACAGCGAAGCAGCTGTTCGCGGGCCAGCCAGGGCGTGGCATGGACGAGCGCCATGGTGTCCTGCAACTGATCCCGGAACCCGTAGGCACCGCCGGACTGGTAATAGCCGCTGCGGCCCCACAGCCGGCACGATATCGTCTGATACACCAGCCAGCCGTTGGCCAGCACGTTCAGGGCGGGGTCGGGCGTGTCCACATGCACCGCACCCAGTGTGTGATTCCAGTATTCCCAGACCGCTTCGAGTGCGTGGCGTGCGCCGGCGCGTCCGCCGAATCGCTGGATGTACTGGCGCGCCTCGTCGGCGTTGGCGGCCGCACCGAAGACGAACACGATCTCTTGTTCCTCTCCTGCAGCCAGTTCGATCCGGGTCTGGAGCGCGGCGCACGGGTCGAGGCCGGGCCCGGTCTTGCCGGACAGCCGCTTACGGCGCATCGACTCCGGGCTGGCCAGCGAGCGGTTGCGGCCAATGAATTCGTTGCGACTCCCGCTGATCCAGCGCTCGCGCCCACCGACATGGGCAAATACCACCCGGTTGGCGCATTCGCGGCCATAGGCATTGCGGGCCAGCAGCGCCCCGGTTTGCGCATCGGCTTCGGTGACGATGTGCATCATGTTCGCGTGCCGCCACTCGCCGAGCACCAGTTCCCAATACCCGGTCAGCGACAGGCTGCGTGGCCGCTGCGATGTGTTGCTCAGTTTGACCCGCACGATCTTCACCGGAGCGTCCATGGCGACGTAGGTATACAGCTCCGAGGTGATCTCCGATTCGGTGTGCTCGAACACGCTGTAGCCAAACCCGTGCCGGCATACGTAGCCGGATTGGCCGCGGGCTGGCAGCGGCGTGGGTGACCAGAACATGCCGGTCTCCTCGTCGCGGATGTAGAAGGCCTCGCCGCTGGCGTCGGAGAGCGGATCGTTGTGCCAGGTGGTGAGGCGGAACTCGTGCGCGTTCTCGACCCAGGTGTAGGCACTGCCGCTCTCGCTGACGACCGTGCCAATGTGGGGGCTGGCGATGACGTTGACCCACGGCGCCGGGGTCGTCTGGCCGGGCTCCAGGGTGACCACGTATTCATGCCCGTCGGGGGTGAAGCCGCCCAGCCCGTTGCTGAATACCCGCTCGCGTGGCGCCAGCGGATGAATCGCTTCGGGGGTGGCGGACTTGGCGGGTTCCAGCAGGTCGGAGGCACGCGTTGCGGTCACGCGCCGGTCCACCGATCGGCCCGGCTTCGAGCGGCGCCGATCCACCGATCGTCCCTTGTTCGAGACCCGCCGATCCAGCGACTTGGCCGACAGCCTCCGGTCCATCTCTTCGCTCAGGTTCTTGGCCGTGTCGCTGAAGACGATCCGCGCCACCGTCTGCAGCAGAACCCGTTCGTCCTCGGTCAGTTCTTCGGCACGCCGTACGAAGACGCCGCCGGGGTGGTCGACGACCTGTGCCTCGGGTCCGGCGTGGATCAGCCCCATGATTTGATCCTGGAGCAGGGCGCGGTAGCCGGAGAAGTCCTCGTTCACGATCACCAGGTCCGCGGCCAGGCCCTTCAGACGCCAGTAGGTGTGGGCCTGCAGGATCTGCCTGACCAGGCCGATGCGATCCAGGTTGCGGATGTGCAACAGGACAATGGGCAGGTCCCCCGAAATGCCGAAGCGCCACAGCCCGGACTGGCCCAGCCGGTTGCGCGCGATGGTGGCGGGCTCGGTGCGGCGCAGGGCGTTGCCGTAGACGACGGAACTGGCCAGGCGACCGAAGAGCTGGGCATCGACTTCGGTGGCATTGATGTGGCGCAGCACTTCCTGGCTCTGGAACCAGGCCATCTCGAATGCCCGCTCGACAAAGTAGCGGTCGCAATACTTTTCCAGCAGGGCGAGTGCGGTCTCGCGGGTGTCCACGGCTCCGGAGATGATCTGCACGCTGGCCGACTCGTCGGGCGCCAGGGTCAGGGTGCGGCGGATCGCGACCACGGGGTCGAGCACCGGCCCATCCGTATTGGAAAGGGTCGCTTCGCTTTCCGGGTTGTCGAGCACCAGCGGGTTGGCGGCGCTGCGCCCGCGGCCGATGAAGCGGGCACGGTCGGTCTCGTAGGAGGGTTCGTCGGTTGTCGCACCCGGGGCCGCCATCAGGTGGAACATCCAGGGCACTTGTTCGCCCGGCGTGCGTGGGCGCCGCGTGCAGAGGATCGCCTGGCGCTCCGGCAGGATCTCGGTCTGCACGAACAGATTGCTGAACGAGCGGTGCGCGAGGTCGTTGTTCAACGGCGCCAGCACCACCTCCGCGTAGCTGGTCACCTCGATGTGGCGGGTACTGGACGACTGGTTGGTGAGGGTGACGCGGCGGATCTCGACATCGTCCTCGGGCGATACACAGATCTCGGTGTGGGCCTCGATGGCGTGGTCGCGGCGGCGGTATTCCGCCCGCCCCTGGACGAAGATCGCCTCGTAGTGGTCGGCCCGGCGCAGGGTGGGCTGGTGGGCCGTCGACCAGTAGGTGCCGCTGTCGCGGTCGCGCAGGTAGATGAACGTGCCCCAGCCATCGGTAGTGGCATCCTCGCGCCAGCGGGTGACGGCGAGATCGCGCCAGCGGCTGGCGCTGCCGCCGGCATGGGTTGCCACGACGTGGTAACGGCCGTTCGAGAGCAGATGAACCTCGGGCATCGGCGTGTCCGGGTCGGTGAATACGCGCATGATCGAACCGGTGTCCGCGCCGGAGGGGCGCGCGGCGGCACTGACCTCCGCGGCGTGCGGGTGCACGGTGGCGCCTTTCTTCGGCACCCGTTCCTGGAGCAGCAATTCGGTCGCCCGCACCAGCGGATCGGACATGAAACGGCGCTGCATCGGCTGGTCGAGAAGGACATGGGCAAAGGCGAGCAGGCTCATGCCCTGGTGATGCGCCATGAAGGAGCGCACGACGGCATGCGGATTGCCGTGCGGCACCCGGGTCGCCGTATAGTCGATTGCTTCGTAGAAGCCGTAGGCGCCAAGGAACCCCTGATCCGCCAGCTTCTGGAGGTTACGGCAGGCGTCCTGCGGTGCCACGGTCAGGGCCAGGGCGCTGGCGTAGGGTGCGATCACCAGGTCATCGCCCAGCCCCCGCTTCAAGCCGAGGCCGGGTACGCCGAAGGCGCGGTACTGGTACACCTGATGGAGATCCGTGGCGCTGTAACAGGACTCGGATATACCCCAGGGGACTGCCCGTTGACGGCCGTACTCGATCTGGCGCGCCACGGCCGCCTTCCCGGTCTGGTCCAGCAGGGTATGGGCGTAGCTCGGCATGATGAGCTGCGGCATCAAGTATTCGAACATCGAGCCGCTCCACGAGATCAGGCTGACGTCCCCTCCATGGCGGGTCAGCAGGCGGCCGAGCGTGAACCAGTGCGTCTGCGGCACCTGCCCCTGTGCGATGAGCAGGAAACTGGCCAGGCGGGCCTCCGATGCCAGCAGGTCGTAGCAGGATGGGTCACGCCGCCGTTCGGTCACGTCGTAGCCGATGGCCAGCAGGTCGCGCGGCACGTCGTAGAGAAATTCGAAATCCATCGTCGCCAGTGCGCCGCAACGTCCGATCAGGTCATCGATGCGATCGATCTGTTCCCGGGCGGCGCCACCTCCGGAATCCGCCCGGGCCAGTTCTGCCAGCGTGGGGAGGCCGTTGTCCGGCCACGTGGCGGGAACCAGCGTTGCGAACTCTTCCTGAAGGGCCTGGGCCTGGCGCTGGAATGCCTGCGTCCAGGCCTCCAGTTCAGGGTCGAGCTCGGTACCTGGCGGCGACTCCTCGCGGAGCATGCCTCCGAGGCGGTGAAGCTCGCCGAGCGCGCGGGTGGCGGCCTCCAGGGTCTGCGGGGGGCCGTTCAGGATCAGGGTGCGCAGGGTCTCCTGCAGCCGGCCGACGGTTTTCGTCAACTCGGGCGCGGAAGCAGGGGGCAAGTGTTCGGCGAGCACCTCCAGGGTGTCCTGTAGGCCCTGCCACGCGTTCTGGGTCAGTATCGGTTGGTGCTTCAGTTCCTCCAGGCCGGCTTGCAGGGTCAGCAGGCTGCCGGCCAGGTTACCGCTGTCCACCGACGATACGTATTGCGGCTGGAGGGGTTGCAGCGTGCGGGTGTCGTACCAGTTGTAGAAATGCCCGCGATAGCGTTCCAGCTGCTCCATCGAGCCCAGGGTATTGCCGATGCGCTCCAGGCATTCCCCGGTCGTGAGATAGCCGAAATCGACCGCCGCCAGATCGGCCAGTAGCGCCATGCCCATGTTGGTCGGGGAGGTCCGCGTGGCGATGGCCGGGGCAGGGGATTCCTGGAAATTGTCGGGTGGGAGCCAGTGGTCTTCGGGGCCGACGAAGTCCAGGAAGTAACGCCAGGTGCGTCGGGCCACGGCCCGCAGGAAGGCGCGCTGATCGGCGCTCAGGTCCGGAGTGGAAACGCTCAGCGGCCGGCTGATCCACCAGCCGATCACCGGCGAGACCAGCCACAGCAGCAGGATCGGGGCGGCAGCAAGCCAGACCGCCGCCGGGCTGCTGGTTAGAGCCAGTAGCACGCCTAGCACGACGGCAAGGCCGGGTGCGATCGCCATCTCCCGGAAAAAGCCGGCCGGCGTCTGGAGGGCATTGCGGCGCGCGTACGATGGCAGGTACCACAGCAGCAGACCGCTGCGCGTGTACAGCATGCGGATGCCCGAGTGCAGGATCGCACCCACGCTGATCCGTGCGTCGTAGGGCAGGAAGGCCAGGGTGAGCAGGGCGAGCAGCAGGGGCCGGTCGGTCGACCGTCCGGTCAGGTTCAAGTGCGGCGCCCAGTCGCGTCCGGTTGGCTTGTCGATCAGCTCGATGATGCTGGACAGTAGGGTGGGCAGGAGCACCACGGCCACGACCAGCAGAGTCCACAGCCACGCCGGTCCCAGCAGCCAGCCCCCTGCAAGCAGGAGCACAAGCGCGGGCGCGACCAGGCTGCGCCGCAGGTTGTCGAACAGTTTCCAGCGCGACAGGGCCGAGAGCGGGTTTGGCTGGCGCGGTCCCATGGATCCATCCGGGCCGGGCGGCCCGGGTACCCGCGGGCGCAGCCAGCCTGCCAGTTGCCAGTCGCCGCGTATCCAGCGATGGCGCCGACTGGCCTCGATGGCAACACTGGCCGGGTGTTCCTCGATCAGTTCGATATCGGTCACCAGGGCCGACCGCGCATAGCCACTTTCGAGCAGGTCGTGACTGAGAATCAGGTTCTCTGGAAAGCGTCCGTCGACGGCCTGGCGGAACGCATCCACGTCATAGATGCCCTTGCCGATAAACGAGCCTTCGCAGAAGACATCCTGGTAGACGTCCGACACTTCGCGGGTATACGGGTCGAGGCCGGACTCACCGGCAAACAACCGGCTGAAGTGCGACTGCTCGGCGCTGGTCAGGCTGATCGTCGCGCGTGGCTGGAGGATCGCATAGCCTTCCACCACGCGGCCGTTGTCGGGGTCGTAGACCGGGCGGTTGAGCGGATGCGCCAGATTGCCGATCAGGGCGCGGGCGGCGTCGCGCGGTAGCTGTGTATCGGTATCCAGGGTGATGACGTACTGGATCGACGCAAGCACGGACGGATCGCCAACAAGGTCGGAGAAGGCGGTCAGGGCTTCGCCTCGCAGCCGCGCATTGAACTGCTCCAGCTTGCCGCGCTTGCGCTCATGGCCCATCCAACGCTGCTCGAACGGATTCCACACCCGGGGCCGGTGGAACCAGTAAAAGATACAGGGGCGGTCGTCGCTGTAGGTCTGGTTGAGTTGTTCGACTGCACTGCGCGCATGGGCGAGCAGGGCCTCGTCCCCGGGCATGATTTGTTCGGGCGCGTCGCGGAAGTCCGTCAGCAGGGCGAAGAACAGGTTGGGATCCCGATTCCCGAGATAGCGGATCTCCATGGCTTCGAGCAGGTCATCGACGTCCTGCGGACTCGCCAGCAGGGTGGGTACGACCACCATGGTGCGATGGCGGTCGGGAATCCCGTGGGAAAAATCCATGCGGGGCAAGGCCCGTGGTGGCAGAACGCGCGTGTACAGCAGGTTCACCAGGGCGATCGCCAGCGCCGAGGCGGCGATCAGGAGGGGCAGCGCAAGCAGCCAGTTCCACCCGGAACCGTCGCCGAAGAAGCCTCCAGGGGATGCCGCAACCCCTGCGATGACGAGCGTGAGCAACCAAATGGGCCCCAGATACAGGGGCAGGCTGTGTTCCCGGAACACCACGCGGATGCGGGATCTCCACGAGGGCCGATAGCCCACTGCATGCTCCAGGTCCGGACGTCCCCGGTCGACCAGGTAGTAGCCCACATGCACACCGCGGTCGCGATGGTTCCGGTGTGTGGCTGCCGCTTGCGCCAGACCGATGGCTTCGTGCGCGACGGTCGGTTCGCTGCGGCCGCTGTGGCGCGCCACTTCCTCGATGACGTGGCGGTACCGGTCGCGGGTCGCGAAGTCCTGGTCGGCGTAGCTGCCCATCGGATCCTCGCTCAGAATCCGCTCCACCACGCTGAGTGACTCGACATACTGCTTCCAGTCCATCGAGGAGATGAACCGCAGGCTACCGATGCAGTTGGCGATGGAAATCTGGTTGGCTGCCGCCGTGCGTCCATACGCCTCGGACAATCCGCTCGTGGTGACCCCCTGTTCCTGCAACCGTTGCTCGACCCAGGTCTGCACGAAGGCCATGGCCGGCCCCTGCGCCTGGAGCCGCCCGTAGAACTCCTCCACGAACGGCGCCGTCAGCGGTACATCGGCACTGGCAAACTCGGCCAGCAACTGGATCAGCTGCGCGGGTTCGCGTTCGGCGGCCGCGAGCATGCGGTCCGCCCAGGTGATGGCCGCGTCACGCTCCACGCGGCGCTGGGCGATGCGTACCCCGACGCGGCGCAGGTTCTCCAGCAAGGCCAGCTGGAGCATGATCGGGAATGCCCACAGTTCACCCAGTTTCAGGGGCTCGACGGTTTGATAGGCGGCGATCATCTCGGTGGCGTTGTCGCGATCGACCCGCCCATCCATGTGCGAGATCAGTCCCAGCGCCAGGTCGTAGATGCGCGGGAAGCCGGCCGACGGGCCATCGGCCAGGTGCGGAAGCTGCCGACTGTAGCCGTCCGGAAGATGCCGTCGCGCCATCGCGATCTGCTGCTCGATCAGGTAGAAGTTGTCGAGCAGCCACGCCTCGTCCGGCACGATTCGCTGGCCCGGTACTTCGGTACGGGTGGCGGTGACGACGTCGTAGGCCGCGATCAGGACCCGTTCATTGTCCGCCAGGCGCGGCAGCAGCCGGTCCGGTCCGGGGCGGGGATCGATACGGTGCTGCCCGGCCAGCGTGACCGCATGCCGTTTGAGCTGCTCGACGCTCAGAAGCTCCGAACGCAGCAACTCGGTGTCGCGGTCGTGGCGAAGCGCCTCGCGCGTACGCGAGGAAGATCCGAACGCCTTGATGTCGATGACCTTCTCCTTGTCCGGACGCAGGCGGGTCAGGGCCGGGCTGGCCTACCCCGTCGTAGGCAACGGTTTCAGTCTTGCACCTTGCGTCAGCGCGGTATGTTCGCCAGCGCACAGTGGGGTTCGCGCAAATCTGATCCAGGGGGAAGCCGAGGGCGCCAGCCTGGCGACGGAACAGGGATCGAGTGGGGCTCGGCTGGAGTGGTCGGATCAGGCCTGGACCGAGCACGGAGTCGCCCGCGCCTGGGGAGGCAGGGGCGGGGATCCCAGCACGGCTGGTGGTACGGAGGGTGTCCCGAATGGTGGGTGCGGCAGAGTGCTCTCAGGTGCTGAACGCTATGGGCTTGGGCATGAGATGGGCCTGATGCATTGGTCGGCGACGCACTTGGCAAAGGAGGCGAAGTGGTTTCGACCACGCGCCCCACATGTCTGACGTGGCGCCTTCTTCATCTGGCCCCGCATCCGGTCGGCGACCCGCCGGAGGTGGGGTTTAGCCTGGGGCCTGACCTGCCTGACACTCGATCGGCTCGGCTGGAACTCGCAGCGACAAGAAAGCCCCTTGCAAACGGCCCGAGGAAACGGGGTCGAGCTCAAGCCAAGTATCATCAGCGACTTCAGAGGCCCGCTCGCGCGGCGCGATCCAAACCAACGAGTTTCCGAAAATCCGGGGCGGTTGAGAAACCCGGGGCGGTTCATCCGCGGGGGTGCTCGTTGGTCAATACGTATTTGGCTTGAAGGTAGTGGGACGCTATGACGAACATGGAGGCTTCAGAGCCGCGGAGCTGGGTCCTGGCCGTGACGGTGTATTCCGGCATGGGGCTCATCCTGGCGACCGAGTTGGTGACGCAGCTGGGCTTTGCGCACGGATTTCTCTACATACCGCTGGTTGTTATGGCCTTCTATGCCGGTGGTGGTCGCTTTCTGGCATTGGTGACCGCATTGGTGGTTGCGGCGATCTGGGTCGGATTCTTGTTGTCGCCCTCCGCGCCAGAAGGGTTTCCGTTGGGGTACGTGCTGGCGAACCGGCTGGGGGCAACGGCCGCTGTGCTGGCGGTGTTCTTTGTCTTTTACTACCACCAGTCGGTCTTTGAGCAGGAGCGCAGGCGGCTGGAATGCCTGCGCGAGGAGCGAGCGCACTACGAACAGATTGTGGATTTGATGCCGATCCAGGTCTGGACATCAAGGCCTGATGGTGAGCTGGATTATATTGGGGGCCAGTTTGCGCAATTTTCCGGGGCCACCAAGGAGGGGTTTCTGAGCGCTTGGCGCGATACGCTCCATCCGGACGATCGCGCCCCGACGCTCGAGCATTGGGGGCGGTCGATGGCGACTGGAGAGCCCTATATGCGCGAGGTGCGGCTTCGTCGCGCCGATGGAAAATACATCTGGCATCTCGCCCAGGCGCTCCCGGTGAAGTCGGCGGATGGCGCTATCCAACGATGGGTGGGTTTGGCTATAGACATCACTGGGCTGCGGCAATTACGCGAGGAGGCGAAGGCGCTTGATCTTCGCCTGCAGGACACCGTGGAGAGCATCACGGACGCTTTCTTTACTGTGAACGGGGAATACTGGCTAACTTACGCCAATTTCAAGGCAAGGAGCTTGCTCGGGTTACCGGGCGGCCCGGAAGAAGCCTCCTCCATTTGGGGTAAGGGACGGTTTTCGCCCAGCGACCCGTTTGGAATGCAGTTCCGTCGGGCAATGCGGCGAGGAGAGGCGGTCACTTTTCAGGCCCATTTCGAACCCCGCGGTGTGTGTCTTGATGTGCGGATCTACCCGTTGCCCGACGGTCTGACCGTATACCTTCTGGATGTGACCGAGGAGCGCAAGCAACAGCAGGAGCTCAAGCTGCTGCGCGCGGCCATTTCGCGCATCAACGACATTGTCCTGATCACGGAAGCCGAGCCGATTGAGTATCCGGGGCCACGGATCATCTTTGCCAACGAGGCGTTCGAGCGACGCACTGGGTACACGCTCGACGAAGCGATTGGGAATACGCCGCGCATGCTCCAGGGACCGGGGACGCAGCCCGCAGAACTTCGCAGGATTCGGCGGGCCCTGGAGCAGTGGCGTCCGGTGCGGGCCGAGCTCCTGAACTACACCAAGAGCGGCGAGGAGTTGTGGTTGGAGCTGGATATTGTCCCCTTAGCCGACGAGACGGGATGGTTTACCCACTGGGTGTCGGTCGAGCGCGATGTCACGGCAAAGCGGGCGATGGAACGCGAGCTGATGAACGCGCAGCGCATGGAGGCGACGGGCCGCCTGACTGGTGGCCTGGCGCATGATTTCAATAATCTATTGACCGTGATCCTGGGCAACGTCGACCGGCTCGAAGAGCATGTGACCAGAGGATCGCAACCGGCTCGGCTGCTGCGGGTCATCGAGCAGGCCGCGGAACGAGGCCGGAACCTCACGCAAAGCCTGCTGGCCTTTGCCCGACGCCAGACCTTGATGCCCGAGAGGCTGAATTTCCAGGATCTTCTCGAAGAGATGCGGCCGATTCTCGAGGCCTCGCTCGGGCAGCGGAGCCGACTGGTCACCCTGATCCCGGATGAAGCAGTCCTGCCGGTGCATATGGATCGAAGTCAGCTGGAGAGTGCCCTGCTGAACCTCGCCTTCAATGCTGCCGATGCGATGCCGGAAGGGGGCGTGCTGGAGATCGGTATGCGCAACGCGGACGGTGACGCTGCTGTGGGTGCGCTCGACGCTGACGCAGGCGACGGCGTCAGCGATTTCCTGCTGGTGACGGTCCGGGATACGGGCACCGGAATGTATCCGGACGAGCTGGACCGTATCTTCGAGCCGTTCTTTAGTGGCAAGGCGACGGGGCAGGGCAGCGGCCTGGGTCTGAGTATGGTGTTCGGTTTCCTCCAGCAGTCGGGTGGGTCGATTCACGTCGACTCCGAGCCGGGGTCGGGGACCACCTTTACGTTGTTATTGCCCGCCTCGAGCGAACCGGCCGACTCGTATGTAGAACCCGTACCGGACGTGTTGGAGAAGGGTTGGGGACAGGTCATCCTGATCGTCGAGGATCACCCCGAGATCCAGGAACTGGTGGCGGGGATTCTCCGTGAGGCGGGCTTTCAGACGCGCGAAGCTGACGATGCCGACACGGCGATCGAGATTCTTCGCAGCGATGCGCAGCTCGACCTGCTGCTGTGCGATGTGGTGCTGCCCGGCTGTTTGTCGGGAACCGATGTGGTCGCGCAGGCCTGCGAGGTGCGACCGGACCTGCCCATCGTCATGGCGTCCGGCTACACCGGTGACGAGCCGATGGTGGGCAATCCGTCCGGAAGCTCTGCACCGGTGCTTCGCAAGCCCTATCGCAAGGCACAGCTCCTGACCGCCATCCATCAGGCGCTGCACAAAGGGGTCTGAGCAGTGGGCGAGCCGCAGTCATCGGTGAGCGAGTCCCGCTGCTGATGGGATTTGAATGCCGCGGGCGCGACAGCGGAGGCGCGCTCTCCGTTCTGGCCGTCTCAATCTGATGACTAGGCTGGATCCAGTTCCGTTTCTTCGTTCCCGGGCGCACAGGTGGCCGTAAGCGGCTTGATCTGCGAGAAGTGGACCTCCATCAGGCTGTCCACCTGGGTATGTTCGACCGGCTTGCCGAGCAGTGGACCCTGGAGTTCGTCGCAGCCCAGATGCACGAATTCGGCGAGTTGCGTGGAATTCTCGATTCCGGCGCCAATCACCGAGAGTCCCAGGTCGTGCGCCATCCGCACGATGGCTTGGATGGAGCGTGGGTCTTGCAGCTTACCGGAGGTGTAGCACAGGGCCTTTGCATCCAGCTTGATCGTGTCCAGCGGTAGGGTGCGCAAGTGGGTGAGCGGCACATGTTTGCCGTGGAAGCTATCTACAACACAGCGCATGCCGGAGGCGCGCAGATGGCGCAGATGCCGCAGTTGCCGACCTTTCAAGGACATCACGTAGCGTTCGTGGATCTGTAACCCCAGTTGCCCCAGGGATAGGTCATGGGTCCGCAGCTGCCGCGCCACCTCTCCAAAGAAGGTGTGGTCATGCAGCATGTGAGGGTGCAGGTCCAGATAAACGACGGGTTCGTATCCCTGGGCTTTCCACTCGGCCAGGCGTTCCACAACGTCCTCGACTACCCAGCGGGCAAAATGCTGGATCATGCCCGCGTGTTCGATCAGGGGCAGGAAACGGCTGGGCGGGACGAGTCCCCGGATGGGATGGTTCCAGCGGGGCAAGGCCTCGAGCTTGAGGAACTTGCGGCTGCGTAACTCGAGGACCGGTTGATAGACGACCTGGATTTCCTCGTCCTCGATGGCCTTGGCGATCTCGCCCAGCAGTTGCGTGTCGCCGTGCCAAGAAGGGGCGGGGCCACCGGAGTTCAGATCGCCCTCGGCCGTAAGGGCATCGCGCGCACGCGCCAGCAGGCGGCTTGCGGCGTCGCTCATGTTGGAGAGCGGGGCGGGCGTATCGCCCATGCCGGGGCTCGCTGCGAGTGGTTCCATGCGTTGGCTGATCGTGCTTGAGACCAGCTCGGTATGGATTTCGAGGCCATCAATCTGGAGCGGGGTCTCGCGCACCGAGCGCAGTCGCTCGGTCTGTTCGGCGGGGTTCCAGGGTGCATGCGAGCTGTTGACTACGGAGAGCGAGTCCGGGGCCGAACGACTAACAAAGGTTCCGGCGGGCATCACGAGGCGGATGCGCTCCGCCAAAACCTGCATGACTTCACTCATGCGGCGCGTCCCGAAGCGTTGCTGCAACGCCTTGAAATTCGCTACCCGCACTTCGGTGACATTGGCGTACTGGTCGCGTCCGGTTGTGCTGCTCAGCAGAACTTCCACGTGTTTCTGCGCAGAGTCGTAATCGGGGTCGCCATTTTCCGGATTGAGCCCTCGCAGCAAGTTGACGCGGCCCTCGAGGTTACAGACCGCACAGGAGAGCATACTGACCAGCACCCCGATCACGGTCAGCCACGTGGAGCGGATGCCCCAATCCAGCCAGAGCCAGGCGTGTTCCGGCGCTAGGGTCAGGGCGGAATAGGGAACGATCAGCGCGGCCGCAACCAGAGCGGCGAAAAAGCCGCCGTAGATGCCAAACGCCAGGGCAGCGAGGATAACGGGGGCAAACAGGAAGAGCGTGAAGGTGCCCTGCTGGCTGTCGTCGACGTAGAGAAAGGCCAGACTACTGACGAACACCAGGACGACGAGCGCCGCCGACTCTTTCGGGTTGCGGCGCAGGGCATGGACGAGGTCGGTCATCCCCGAGAGGGAGGGGTTCCAGTCGCGCAGCCGCTGGACAGGGCGTAGCCAAGGCTTCATAGCTGACCTCCCGTCCCATGTGCGGTCGGCCACAGGGGCAAATCGACCCAAAGTGGAGGAAATAGGTGCTGTCGCGCGGCATGCCGGTGGGCATGGCGCTTCGTGCGCCATGCCGGCAGCCGACGCATCCCACAGGCCTGAGTGTGGTCTTCCGGCGGTCTGGGCCAGACATGGGTGCGGTGGATGGCGCGTTTCCTCGAGTCGCGGGTAGGCATGTCGAGTCTCCGTGTTTCCGAATGCTCGTCCTGCTTCCAGCATGTTGCCGCCGCAGCCAATCATCCAGGCATGTTTGTCCCAGTCTGGTGGTATGCCCTTGGCGCATTAGGCGCGGTCCATGGGGACGGAGATTTCCGGACGCGGGGAGAACGCGACGGGATCGCCCAGACCGGCTGCCACCGGGTCGCGCAAAAGGACCGGATCCTCGACTCGCCCGGGCTTGAGGGTCAGGCCGGCGGCTTGTAGCGTCTGGTTCACTCGATCATGCAGTGAGTCGAGCAGTCCAAGTCCGTCCAGGGTGTCTCTGAATTCGTTGATCCGTTTGCCTTCGACCGATGTTTCGGTCCCGCAGAAGGCACAGAAAAGGGGAATTTCGTACAGGGCTTCTTCGACTGCCGGGTCGGTATAGGTGAACCACTGTTGCAGGCAATGGATGCGCAGGTGGGTGTTCAGCCCGGACGGGAAGTCATTCTCGGTAACACCGGCATCGATCAGCTGCTGGATCAGTGTCTCCCACGGGAGCAGGCGTTCGATGCGGTCGAGAAAAAGCGCACGATGGGTCATGCAGGCCGGGTCATCGGTCAGCGGGCGGGGCCAAGTGAGCAAGGCCATCGGTTTGGGTTCCTCGAATGTTAGGAGACGGAGCGAAAGGGTATTTTTATGGTTGTGGATTGAGGGGCAGCGGTAGGTAAACCGAGACTCGGGCGCCCCCGCTCGTGGATGCCAGTTCGACATGGCCACCGCGGGCCTGTGCGATCCCCTGGACTAGCGTGAGGCCCAGTCCGAGGCCATGCTTCTTGGTCGTAAAGAACGGTTCGAACAGGCGCGCCGGAGGGCCCTCGGGGAGACCACAACCGGTGTCCTGGATCGCAAGCACCGCCCAGGGGGCACCGTCGTATGTCTCGCGGGACGTGGTGATCCAAATGGTGTCCTGTCCATTGCGCATGCGGGAACCGGGCTTTGTCTCCAGTGCATCGCGTGCATTGGTCAGGAGGTTGGCCACGATGTGTTCGACATCACCGCGTGCGGCGTGGACTGCGGGTAGCTCCGCGAACTGACACTGCACCCGGATGTCGCGCATCTCGAGTTGTTGCCCCATCAACGTGAGGACATGGTCAACCGCATGCCGCAACTGGATGGCTTGAAGGGCTGTCGCCTGCGGTCCGAATAACCGCAACAGGCGGATCAGTTCGGCCGTCCGCTCGGTCTGCTCCATGATCCGTTCGAGCCGTGCAAGGGCATAGGACGGTGGCTGACCGCCACCGGGTTTGCCCAAGAATTCCTGGGCATTGTCGGCCGCTAGCTGGATGACCTGAAGCGGCTGGTTGAACTCGTGCGTTAGTCCCTGTGCGATCTGGCCCATGGTGGCCATTCGAGCGTTTTCGAGCAGGCGTTGCTGATTGAGGCGGGCGCCCGTGACATCCAGGGCGAGCCCGGCGATGGTCCAGGGTCCGTCCGTTGTCTTGTCGCAAATGGCCAGTCGTTCGTGGATCCAGCGCAGGGTCCCGTCAGGCAGCTGGATGCGATAGTCGACTTCACAGCGCCCCTGTGCGCGCAGGGTTTCCAGGGCGCACTCGATGTTCGATGCGTCCTCTTCCACGGCCGTCCCGAACCAGTCGTCCGGAGGTTCGTTCAGACCGGTAAGGGTGGGATAGCCATCGCTGACGGAGTCCGCCCTGGGGCGACCCTGTTGCGGCAGGGTCCCGCTCCACAGGGCGAGGGGGGCGGGGAGTCCGGCCAGGCACGCCAGTTGATGGCATTGCATTGCCCCGGGTGTGGAAGGCTCATCGGCGGGCCCTGGCCTGTCACTCTCTCGCCCGGTGGTATTGGCGCACGTCACGTCGGAGCCCAGGAATCCGATCAGCCAGGCAGTGGCAAGCCCCGCGACCAGGCCCCCAAGCGCGAACCAGGGGCCTCCGGTCGATGGAGGTGAAGCCATGACGGTGTGGCCGGCCCAGGGGATCCCGAACATCACGATCGGGATCACAAGTACAAGCAGCAAGCCGATGCGTAGCAGGCGGGGTTTCATCAGTGGTGCAACGCCGCGGTGGTAGAGGATTGGCAGGTGTTTCGCGACGGCAAGCGTGCGCAGGCCTGTCTGAATGCCTTGCGGATCTGTTCTCGCGATACCGGTTTTTCAAGGTATTCGGCATGGTGCTCGCGGGCTTGATTGGCTGTCGTCTCGTTGCCATGCCCGGTCAGGATGATGGGAATGGGTGCGAGCTGACGGTCGAGAAAGACCGGGTGCTGGAGTAACTGCAGGCCGTTTCCGTCGGGTAGGTCGATGTCGATGAACATGACCGCCACATCGTCGATGTTTGCCAGTTGCCACTCGGCATCGCTGACGCTGGCCGCCAGCCAGCACGTAACGCCTTCGCCGGTAAGAATCGCGGACATCTCTTCGCGAATGTCGGGATCGTCGTCGACGATAAGGCACCAGGCGGATGGTTCGGGGGTCGTCTCTGCATGCGATGAAACGAGGGCCTCGGGTTCCAGGGAGACCTCCGTCGTGCGAATGGTCCGGTTCGGGGCGTCGCTGTTCGAGGTGGATTCCGTGTTTAGGGCGAAGTGATCGGCGCACTCCATGGCGTGCTCGATCGTCACTGGCTGCCCGAACAGGTATCCCTGTGCGACACCGAAGCCAAACAGCTGGGCCATCTCCAGCATGGCCTGGTCCTCGATGCCTTCGATGACACTCTCGATTGCCCGGTGGTTGCAAAGGATGGCGATATCCCGCAACAGGGCCTGACGGCGCCGGTCGCTTGTGGCGTTGCGGATGAACCAACTATCCACCTTGACTTCGGTCAAGGGCAATTGGGCGAGCCGTGTCAGACCTGCCGAGCCGGCACCGAAGTCATCTAGAGAGATCCCGAACCCCGCGATGCGTGCCCGGGCGAGACCCAGGCGTTGCTCGACGTTGAGTGACGGTGCGCTCTCGGTCAGTTCGATGGTTAGTGAATGAACGGGCAGTGCTGCATCGGTGCAAGCCCGAACCAGATCGCCCGGGAAGCGGGCGTGTCCAAAGATCGTTGCACCAGCGTTGACGGAAAAGCGCAGGTGAGCGCCAAACCGTTCTTGCAGGGCGGAGGCGTGGCGCAGGACCTGGCGGAAGATTTGTTCGAATACAGGCCATGCGAACTCTGGGTCATCCAGATAGGCCCCAAATGCCACGGGTGTCAGCGTTTGGCCGAGTTCCCAATGCTCCCAGCGGGCCAGGCTCTCGAATCCGAGCAAACGACCGCTGCGAAGACAGTATTGGGGTTGCAGATAGGGGATCAGCTGCCTCTGTGCGAGCCCTTCGGAGAATTCACGCCGTCCAATGGGGGTTGGGAGCTCGACCCCGGGGCGGGAACGAGGCTCTTGTTCCAGTTGGCGAAACAACGCGGTCAGGGATGCGCGCCGGATGGGCTTGCCGAGTGGGGCGAGCACGTCCAGCCCGAGTTCGGCCGCCACATCGCCCGCGGCACCCAGGATGTCCTCGTTGAGTCCGGACAGAAACGCCACCGCTGGTGCCACCGATTCCATCCGTGCGAGTTCGGGCAAGAGGGCGAGCCCGTCCCCTTCCGAGAGCTTCAGGTCGAGCAGGATCAGGTCGTAGCGAACCGTTCGCAGGCGGCGCCGTGCTTCCGCCAGATCGGGGGCTCCATGGGCCGCGATGCCATGATGGCTGGCGCTGGCGATCAGTTCCTCCCGAATCTCGCGCACGTCGTCCACAATCAGCATGAGTGGCGCGCTGGGGATCTTGGCAGGCTGCGTGTGGTCCACTGGCGTCATGCTGGGCCCCGGGGTCATTCCGACGATCGTTTCGTGTCGGCTCCAGCATACGGAACCAGCCGCCAAGCGGAAGCGAGCGACAGGGACACTTCTGCCAGAATGGGGCCATTGTGGCGATGCGATGAAAGGCATCTGTGGGAGACTGCTCCGCGCCGGTGCGCTCATTCGGTGCCTTTGCCCGACGAATCGAGGCAGGTGCTGCTCGTGGTGCCGATTAAGTGTCCTTCCAGAATGAAAGAAGTGGCTTTGACGAGCCGATGTGCTGATGATGCATTGGGCGCGCAGGTATAACACTTCAACCCGGCAATGGATAACGCTCCGCATGAACACGACGTCACTTCCCGAATCGGCGGTTGCCCCGATTGCGCTACTGGTCGATGACGACCCCGATGTCCTGGATGAACTTCAGGGCAGCCTGTCGCTTTCGGATATCCCGTGCGTTTCGGCGAGGGACGGACGTGAGGCACTGCGATGGCTGCAGGGACACCCCAGTATTCTGGTCGTTGTCGTGGACCTTCGGATGCCGGGCATGGATGGCTTCGCGCTTATCCGAGCCATCCATGACATCGCGGAGGATGGCGCGCGCCCTCGCATCGTCGTAATGAGCGGCCACCTGGATGCGGATGCGGCCGTGACGGCGCTGCGCCACGATGTTGAGGATGTGCTCAGCAAGCCGGTCAATCGGGAAGTCCTGCACGGAGCGGTCACCCGGGCGATCCGCCGGGCACGCGAAGAGCGCGAGAGAAGCGGCTTTGTAGATAATGTGTCGTCCGCGATGGAGCATTTGCGCAAACAGATGCGCGATATGGACCGCCAGTTGAAGGCGTTCGGGTCGACCAGCCACAGGCGCGGGGTTGGCTCGATGCAAGCGGACGAAATCGATCTGTCGGACGGCGAGATGCTGGAGCGTGTCGGAGAGGTGTTGGCCCTGCAGCGACGACGGCTACAGCATTTCCCATCCGATCTCTTTTCCGACCCGGCTTGGGACATGCTTCTCGATCTGGCCCATAACCACCTGACTGGCCATGCGACTTATGTCTCCAGCCTCGCGGTGGGCGCGCGAGTGCCGTTGACGACCACCTCCCGCTACCTGGATACCCTCGAGCGTCTCGGTCTGACGAGTCGGTATCCCGATCCAGGAGATCGCCGGCGAATGCGTGTCGCTTTGACGGACAAGGGCCTGGCCTCCATGCGCGCCTACCTGGCATCTCTCTGACGTGACTCTCCCTGGCATTGCAGCGTCATAGGGCGTTGTACGACGGGGGCTGGCGTGACCGGTTAAGAGGGGGTCACCGACACCTTGGAGCCCATAACGAGAAAGGGCACCCGAATGGGGTGCCCTTTCTCTGGAGTGTGGAGCGCCCGGAAGGATAGCGGCGACGCTGCGCGCCTTGCCCTTCCGGGTGTCGGCCTGGGGCCGACACGTTCCTCGCTGCGCTCGGGATCGAACCAGATTGTTGGGCGAAGGTTCGAACCCTTTGTGCCAGCGCAAACGAAAACCTGATTGGCAACGAGAGTCAGCCAGGCCGAAGGATCGTGCCGGAGCTGCGGACCAAGGGTTACCTGGGGCGGACGGTTGGTATCAAGATCCGGTATGACGATTTTCGTACGGCCACGCGCGATCTGACGCTGGAGGCCTGGACGGCCGATCCCGAGCAGATCCTGGCGGCCACCCGCGACTGCCTGCGCCGGACTCCGCTGGATCGCCCCATGCGCTTGCTGGGGGTGTGGAACGGCAAGCGGGCCCTGGACGCACGGCAGGGGGCGATGGAGCAGTGGCAGCAGGCCGTCTCCCTAGTGGGCCCCGGTCTGCATCATCATCTGCCGTTGGCGGCGGTCGCTGACGGCGGCCACGCCGCCTGGTGACAGACGCTGGTCCACGTAGTCGGCGAGCATCCACATCATCCGTTCGACCCGGTGGGTGCGTTGTAGCACTTGGTCCAGGGCGCCGCCGGGCGCTGGATCGGCCTTGAGGTAGCGGGCTCGGAGGTCGTCGAAACGTGCCCGTTGGTTGCGCGAGAGTTCCTGCAACCATTCGAAGTCTTCCCGTTCGCCGCTTTCCACCGCCATGCTGACGGTGTCCAGCAGGCTGCGCAGGCCCTCGGATACTCGGGTCTCCAGTTCGCCGGCCTCTTCCGCATCCGGTAGAGCGTCGGCGATCGGCATGCGCAGGTGGTCATAGAGTTGCTGCTCCAGTGCCCGGAGCGTGTCGAATCGGGCGCGTAGGTTTTGATAGCGCATGACCGTGGACTCGAACAGCGGTTCTCCGGCCAGAGCGGTGAACTCTGTCTGCCAGGGCTCCAGGGCATAGCCGAAGTCCTTGTGCAGCGATTCCAGGCGTCTCGGGTCGACACCGCGGGCGCGGCCGGTCTCGCTTTCTTCCAGGTAGGTCGACAGGCGCTGCCACAGGGCAGGTTCCGCCGCTTCCAGGGTATCCAGACGACGTTCCGGCAGGGTATGCGGGTCGCCCATCTGTAATGGGTTTACCCAGCCGGACCACAGCACCAGAAGCCGCGCCACGAACAGGCTGACGATGACCGCGTTGGTGACCATCAGTATGTAGAACATCGAGAGCTCCACCGGCGGCCAGAGGAGCAGTAGTGAATAGGCAATGCCGCCGACGATCGAGATCTCGGCGAAGGAGTCACGCTTGAGCATGTCGATGTTGAAGTCCGAGCGCACCACATCGCGCATGATCACGCCGAAGGACGCGGTGACCACGGCCATCACCGGGCCCCAGAGCCATAGCGGGCTGGCGTGGGCCTCGACCGCCACGCCCACGCCGATCACGGTGAACGCGGCCACCGCCCAGGCATCCAGGCCGTGCTGCACATTGCCCACCATGCGTCCGCCGAGGCCGGTGCGCTGACGTGCCAGTAGCCGCTGTGCGGGGGCGAGATGCACCAGCCAGTGGTCATGTAGCTTGTAGAGCGCGAAGCCCCCCAGCACCACTGCCAGCGGCAGTAGCAGGAATTCGGGGGTTTCGAAGATGAATATCGGATCGCGCCCCAGCAGCAGGTCACGCAGCACACCGCCGCCGATGGCCGGCAACGTGGCCAGCACCAGGGCGCCGAACAGGTTGTAGCGCTCGCGGCGCGCCAGCATTACGCCGGAGGCGGAGAAGGCGAGGATGCCCATCAGCGTCAGTGCGTTGAACCAGACCTCGCTGGTGGTCATGGCCAGAAACGCGGGTAGCAGGTGTTCCACTTCGAGGTTGGCGATCCGGCGGCTGTCCCCCAGAGCCTTCAGCTCGGCATCGAAGGCCTCGACGAATTCGCGTAGCACGGTGGCGCGGCTGAACATCACCCGTACGCCTACGGTTCCGAGGTCGATTCGGGCGCGGCGCACCTCGTTGGCGTGTCCGGTTTCGGCCAGGAACAGATCGAGGATCACCGGATCGGCGATAAACCCGTCGATGCTACCCTCCACCAGGGCGGCTACGTTCGCGGCGTCGCTGTCAGTCTCCAGGATTCGGGCTGCATCGCCTGGGTCCCGCACGAGGCGCGCGACCTCGGGGTCGGCGAAGGCATACCCTTGCGTGATGCCAAGGCGAAATTCCCCGCGTTCCACCGCTTCCAGGAAGTCGTTCCGGCTGGCCAGGCGGATGTCGTCGTCATCGCGCAGGTAGAGCGCGTTGCGTTCCTCGCGATAGGGCCGCGAGTAGTGCACGTAGCTCAGGCGTTCGGGTTCATAGTACGTGCCGACGACCAGATCGAGGGTGCCTTGTTTCAGCCCCGCCAGTTGGTCGGACCAGGGCATGGGGTCGTAGCGCACGGTACGTCCCGTGGCCTCGGCCGCCTCGCGGGCGACACGCAGATCCAGTCCCGTCGCGGCTCCGGATACGCCATCCGGATCGGCATATTGGTACGGCGGTCGCTCAAACCAGCCGGAACGCAGCGTCTCCGGCGGGCCCTCCGTTGCGACCGGAAGCGGCCCGGCGACGGGGTCGATCGGGTCGGCAGCGGCCACGGGAACCGTTACCAGTCCGGCCACCATCAACAACAAAACCACGAACAGATCCTGCAGCCGTCCCCGGATGCGCGAGGCCGTCCCGACCGGTATGCTGTCCGACGTTTTCATCCATCCTCCCGGTGGTCTTTAGCCGATGCCGAGCTCGTCCTTGCGCCTTCCATCACCGGGTCTCCCCTGGAACTCGACCCGGTGGGTCGGCCGGTTGCTGGCCCTGAGTCTGGTCCTGGCGGCGGGTTCGGCATTCGCGGAGCCCTTGCGTGTACAGCCGCACTGGGTTCCGCAGTCGCAGTTTGCCGGTTTTTATGTCGCCGCCGACCAGGGCTGGTACCGCGACGCCGGCCTGGACGTGGACATCCTTCCGCACGGCCCGGACTATCCGGCACCCGAGGCACTGGCTCGCGGCGAGGCCGATATTGCCCTGTTGTATCTGGTACAGGCGCTGGAGCTTCGCGACGCCGGTGTGGAGGTCGTCAACGTAGCACAACTGCTGCACGACTCGTCGCTGGTGATCGTGTCCTTTGCCGATCGCGACATCCTCGCGCCCGAGGACCTCGATGGGCGCCGCGTGGCGCGCTGGCAGAGCTTCCGCAATCAGCCCGAAGCGCTGTTTCGCGCCTACGGCGTGGAGCCGGAGGTTATCGATCAGGGATCGGGTGTAACGGCCCTTCGCTCGGGCGCGGTCGATGCGGCCATGGCCACCCGATTCAACGAAATGGTGGAGCTGTATCTTTCGGGGTTCGAGCCGGAGGAGCTTTCCACGATCGGGCTGGAGGAACACGGCACCGGCCTGGCCGAAGACGGGATCTACGTCCTCGAATCCACGCTGGAGGAGCGCCCGGAAGCCGTGAAGGCGTTCGTGGCTGCGTCGCTACGCGGTTGGCAGCACGCCTTTGAGCATCCGGAGCAGGCGGTGGATGCGGTTATGGAGCGGGTCCAGCAGCACGGTGAGCCCACGAACCGCGCCCACCAGAGCCTGATGCTCACGGTACTGCGTTCGCTTTACTTCGACTCGGACGGCCGCCTGCCAGCCCCGGTCCTCGACCCCAATGACTATCTAATGGCCCACAACTTGATGAATAACCTGGTCCGCCTTGAACGCGAACCCGCCGACTACGACACCTTCCACCGCCCGGTGATTGATGCACGCCCCGAGTAAGAGCCTGGCGGTACGTCTGGCGCTGGTCACCGTGGTGACGGTGGCGACCATCTTCTTCACGACGTCGGGGCTGCTGTACTACATGGTCCGCGACATCATGCTGGACCACGCGGAGCACCAGGCCCGCGAGCTGACCCGCGCCACGGCCGGGCGCATCGATGCGTCCCTCAACGAAGTCGCGGGTTCGGGGCGGACCCTGGCCGCCTCGTTGACTCAGGGCGGGCATGACCCCGAGGCCATGCGATCTCTACTGGAGTCGATTACGGCCAATACCGCCGCCGCCCAGGGCGCCGCGATTACCTGGGAGCCCGAAGCGGCAATCCCCGGACAGCGATACCACGGGCCCTTCGTCTATGAGGGACCCGATGGGGAATTGGAGTACATGAACCTCGGCGGGGACGACTTCGACTATTTCACCCGCGACTGGTATCAGATCCCCGCGCTCACCGGCGAAGCATTCTGGGCGGATCCGTTTGCATCGGCGGCCGATCCCGATCGCCTGATCACCACCTTCTCGACGCCCTTTTTTATGGCCAATGGCGCGGCGGACGGCACGGAGGTGCTTGGGGGGATCGTGACCCTCGACGTCGAGTTGCGACGTCTGACCGAGACCGTCGATGCGGTCGAGGTGCTGGACAGTGGCTTTGGCTTCCTGCTGAGCGGGCAGACGCGCTTCATCTCCTGGCCGAATAGCGACTGGATCATGCGCGAGAGCCTGTTCAGTCTGGCCGAGACGCTGGATGAACCGGAACTGCGTGAACTCGGGCGCATGCTGCAGCGCCAGGATGAGGGATTCAGTCGGTTGCCGAAGGCGCTGCTGGACGAACCCGCGCGGCTCTACCACGTCCGCCTCCCGGACCCGGACTGGGTGGTGGGGGTGGTGATCCCGGAGCGGGAACTGTTTGGTGATGTGCTGCGGGTGATGCACCTGGTGTTGATTATCGGGAGTGTCGGGTTCCTGATTCTTCTGGGGGCCATTATCGCGATCTCGCGGGGGATCACGCGCCCCTTGAAGGGGCTGGTCACCAGCGCCGGCGAGATCGCCCGGGGCAATCTCGACCAGCCGATGCCCCCCATTCAGTCTCAGGACGAGATCGGTGAGCTGGCTCGGTCCTTCGACGATATGCGCCTGTCGCTGAAGGACTACATCAACGACCTGACCGCGACCACGGCGGCCAAGGAGCGGATCGAGTCCGAGCTGAAGATCGCCCGCAACATTCAGATGAGCTTCCTGCCGCGGCGGTTGGAGCTTTCCCGGATGCAGGCGGATGTCGATCTGCACGCCGATCTGCTCCCGGCGCGTCAGGTCGGGGGTGATCTCTATGACTTTTTCACGATGGAGGATGACCGTCGCCTGTTCTTCGCGGTGGGCGACGTATCCGACAAGGGTGTTCCGGCTGCACTGTTCATGGCCGTCACCAAGACCCTGGTCAAGGGCATCGCGGAGCAGGAACCCGATCCGGGCCGCATCCTCGAACGGGTCAACAACGAGCTGTGCCTGAACAACGACAACGGGATGTTCGTGACCTATCTGTGCGGGATCCTCGACCTCGACAGCGGCGAGCTGGTGATGGCGAATGCGGGCCACAACCCGCCGTTGCTCCGGCGAGCGGATGGCACAGCCGAGTGGCTGAAGCTGGCACCCGGACTGGTGCTCGGGGCGATGGAAGACATGCCGTATGCGACCGAGCGCCTGCGTCTGGCGCCGGGGGAAGAGCTGCTGCTGTACACCGACGGCGTGACCGAGGCGGCGAATCCAGCGCAGGACCTGTTTGGCGAGGACCGCCTGATCCGCCTGTACGGCGAGCTAAAGGGCCGAGCGGTTGGGGAGCAGACGGCCGCCGTCATGAAGGCGGTAGAGGAGTTTGCCGGCGAGGCCGATCAGGCGGATGACGTCACCGTGCTGGCACTGCACTTTGTCGGGCCGGCGGGCGGACGCACCTGAGGCCCGGAAACAGGAGTCAGTACCGGGCTTCAGTCCTCGCCGCGGACGCGCGCCACGGCCACCGCCCGATCATCGCAGACGTCCAGGATCGACAGGAAGCCGCTGATCTCGAAGACCTCCCGGATCGGCTCATGAATCTCGCACAGCACCAGCTGGCCATCCAGCTGCCGAACCTTCTTCGCCGCCATCAGCATGACCCGCAGCCCGGCACTGGAGATGTATTCCAGGTCGGCAAACCGGATTACCAGGGTGGGCGAATCATCCAGAAGGGCGAGCAGTTTCGCCTCGAAAGCCGGCGACGTATTACTGTCCAGGCGCCCCTCGGGGCTCACCACGCATACGCCGTCCACCGTCTCTTTATTCAGTTCCATTACGTAATCGGGCCTTGTTGTTCAGTTCGTTGTCACTTGCGCTTGAGACGTCGCAGTCGAAGGCGATTCACTCCGTCGGCACTGTCGTACTGAATGTCGTCCATCAGCGTTCGGATGAAATACAGCCCCAGGCCTCCGATCGCGCGGTCTTCGACGCCTCCCTCCAGGGAGACCTCCGGTGCGTCCTCTAGCGGATGAAAGGAGTGGCCGTCATCGGTCACCACGACCGTCAGGCCTTCCGTGTCCGCCTCGAGTTCCACACCGATCCGGTGCTCGCCGCCGTCATCGAAGGCGTAGGACACGAGATTGGTAATCCATTCATCGAGCGCGAGATTCACGGTGTTGGCTTCTATGCCGGCGCGCTCGCAGAACGCCTCGACCTCACCTGCGAGTCGAGGGATCTCCGTCAGTTCGTTACCGATATCGAGACTGCACCGCACGCCGTCACTGGCCTCCGCTTGCTCGCATTCGTACCCAAAAGATCGCCGGAGCCCGCGTAGCCTTTTCGGACGCGGCGCTTACCTTTACAGGCGCAGGGTATAACACTCGGGTCACCGACACATGCGCATGGGCCGGTCGGGTGAAATCCGAACTCTGTGATGATGCCAATCTCTCCCACGCGCTACCGCGATATGCTCCGCTTTTCGCTGATCCGAACGCACCCCTGATCCCGCCTGCTGGCAGTTTTCCGTTTTGCGGGGGCATCGTCCGCAGGACCGGAAATCGCCCCTGTAACCGCCAAAAACGGCGGTTACAGGGAGTAAAACATGCCGGTGTGGCCCCAATGTCCTTCCCAAAATGCGTCGGTGGGACATGGAGCCGGATGCGGGCCCATTGATCAGTGTTTCCTTAGAGGTCAGGCTCGCGCCTGATCCTCCGTCTCGCGCCTGATCCTCCGTCTCGGTGCGGGTGCTCGCCGGAAGCGTGAGTTTTCCGTTAGTCGCATAGGGGCGAAATCTGAACTGAATCACGGTTTGTGTTCTGATAACGCTCGAAAGGCGCCTGGTTGGACACGGGCGATCATGACATCGGGGCGGTCGTTGCGCGGTTCCGATCGACGCGAGAGGTGATGGATGGAACGGTTGGCACGATGGGCGTTGGTGGCTTTGGTTGGGATAGCCACGATGTCGGCGGGGATGGCCGCAGCCGACGAGGTTTCCGAGCTGCGACTCGAGAACCGCTCCAGTCAGGCACTGCAGGGGACCATTACGGTCCTGCATGGATCGGCGGGCTACGAACAGCGGCAGTTCAGGCTTGCCCCCGGCGCCAGCGAGGAATTCGTCTGGGACGGCTGGTACGGAAACTATTCGTATCAACTGGACGGGGGCGACCTGAATTCGGTGCGGATGTCGCTGCCAGGATATGCCTCCTACTACTCCAGTGAAGTCGAGATCACCTGGTACGACGATCAGGGCGAACTGAGCCACCGGATCGAATGCTCCAACTCTTGCCGGTGGCCATGATCGAGGCCGTTTCGCGGCTGTAGTGTGCGTGCAGGCAAACGTCTGCACGATGGAATGATACGAACGATAAGAGTGTGCGGCCGGTAAGATCTTCGCCGATTCAAGAAGAAAGGCGAGCGGCCGTCTGATGGGTTCGACAATTTAGGAGAAAAGATGAAAAAGCGATTGGCTACGATGATGTTGTTGGGCGGGGTGATGCTGGGCGCGACCGCGAACGCTTCTACGATTTGTGTATGCGTGGGTATCGGTAGTACCGGAAGTGGTTGTGGCAGCAACGCAATCGGAGCGAACTTCGGGCAGTATTTTGCAAATGTGCGTAGCTCGGATCTGGACTCTTACGTACGCAAGCAGCATGCCGATCGGCTCAACAGTGGTGCCAGCAGTAGCGAGTATTCGTCCCAAACCGGTTGGCTGTGCACTCGGGAACGACGTTAGGTCTCGGTTCTAAACGAACCGAACGTGTTATGTAACACGCGAGGCTGGCCAGCATGCTGGGTTACAGGTGTGCTGGCCAGCTGGGCGTTTGCAGTGTCCGCATTGGTTGTGATGCCCGCGGCCGCTGCTCCTGCAAGTAGTTTTAATGTCCACGAATATGAGCCTGCCCCGCTGTCGGGCAGCGAGGTGGAATTGGGGCTGGCCGATGCCATTGCCCTGGCCCTGCGGCGCAATACCCAGCTGCAAAGCGCATATCTCGATCGCGTGGTGGATCAGTTGAATCTGGCGGTGGCCGAGGCGCAGTTTCGGCCGCGCGGTACGGTCGTTCTGGGTGCGCAGCAGAATCGGGCGCCCGGGGATGATGCCGCTACTCAGCGGTCGAGCACTCTCTCGCCGTCTCTGGATACCGAACTTCCGACCGGTGGCCGGATCGGCTTCAGCTGGAATCTCGACCAGGACCATGGTCTGGATGACCCCGCTGTCCAAACCTCTCGCAGTTCTCAGCTTTCGCTGGACCTCAATCAGCCTTTGTTGCGCGGCGGAGGTCTGGCGGTTGGGCGTGCGCCCCTGGAAATTGCCCGTTTGCAGGAAACCGCCAGCGCCTTGGGGTTGGAAGAGACGGTGGTTGCGACCATCGACAATGTGATTGCGGGGTACCGGGGGCTGTTGCAGGGGCAACAGCGCCTGGAGATCGCCAAGGTGTCCCTGGAGCGCACCGTTGAACAGCTTGAGCGCAATCGTGCACTGGTGGAGCGCGGCCGCATGGCATCCAACGAACTGGTGCAGACAGAGTCGCGCCTGGCCAATCAGCGTTTCAGTGTCAGCCAGGCCGAGGATGCTGTGGATCAGTCCCGTCTGGAACTCCTGCGCTTGCTGAACCTGGGGCGTGACACGCGTCTGCGTCTGCGTGACACGGTCGAGCTGGAGGCGCTTGAGAGCCTTCGAGTTCGGTCCCCTTCCCTGGATGATGCAACATCGATTGCACGTGAAAACCGTCCGGATTACTTGCGCCTGCGGATTGCCCGCGAGATCGAATCGATCGGGCAGATGCTGGCCGAGAATGAACATCTCTGGCGGCTCGATCTGAATGCCTCCCTGGATGCCGGGGCGACTGGGCGCAGCGCCGCGCAGTCCACCGGTTCGACGCTCGACGAGCGTCCGGGATATGCGCTGGGGCTGGAGCTGGAGATCCCGATTCTGGATCCGGAACGGCCGGTTCGGCTGCTCGAATCCCGCATTCGCCTGCAGCAATCGGAAATCCAGTTTGCCGAGCGAGAAGTCGAGCTGGAGCTGGAAGTGGAACGTGCGCTGAACGACCTGGACAGCCGTTGGCAACAGCTGGGTCTCGCGCAGCGATCGCTGGAATTGGCGCGCGAAAGCCTGGAGATCGAGCGTGAGCGGCTGGCGGTGGGACGGACGACGTCGTTCCAGGTCAATGCGACCGAGCAAAACCTCCAGCAGGCCGAACAGAGTTTGCTGGATGCCGTGATTGCGTATCTGAATGCACAAACCGCGCTGGACCGGGCGCTGGGGACCACGCTGGATAGCTGGGGGCTGTCGCTCCCTGAAGCGGGAGTGATGCCATGAGCGACAGGCAAGTTGTGTTGAGCCAGCAAATCCTGGATTCGATGGCGGATGGGGTGCTGGTGGTCGACGCCTCTGGCGCGATTACGACCTTGAATCCCGCCGGGGCTGCGATCCTCGGTCTGGGGACCGATGAAGCAGAAGGACGCAGCCTGGCCGAAGTGTTTATCGGCGAAGAGGGCTACGCGGACTTTGTCGATGCATTGTTCGCGGCGGTCTATTCGGGTGTGATGCAGCCCGACCAGATGGTGTCCATCCATGCGGGCGGACAGGCGCGCTCGCTGAAGTTGACCACCTCCTATCTGGCGCCCCGAAATACTGGGGGTGAACGTGCCGTGTTGGCGGTGTTTACCGATGTGACCGACCTGGAGCAGGCGCGCCAGGCGGAGCAGAGCCTTTCCGATGAGTTGCGTGGCAAGCACAAGGAATTGCAGGACGCCTACGTGGAAATCGAGGCGAACAGCGAGGCCTTGCAGCAGGCGTATCGCCGTTCCGGGCGGATGCGGTTGGTGATGACGGCCGCTGTGGTGGCCGTGTTCGCCGGTGCTGGGTACTGGGCCATTCCGAAAGCCGCATTACCCGAATTTGGTGCCAGCGATCCACAGGTCGTCGATCCTGGTCAGCCCGGGACGTTCGAGGTGCAATCGCGCGCGGTCGAAACCACCACGAGCTTTTCCGGGCGGTTCCGCCCGGGTGATGTCATTACGCTGGTCAGTCCTTTCGAGTCGACCGTGGTGGCTCGCCATGTCGAATATGGCGAGCGTGTGGCCGAGGGTGATCTGCTGCTGGAACTGGATTCGACCGAGATCGATATCCGCTATCGGCGTGCACGCAGCGACCTGGCCGATGCCGAGGCGGAGTTGGAGGACCTGGAAGACTGGGAGCAGGGGCGAGAGATGGCTAGTTCGCGCCGCAGTCTGAGACAGGCCGAACGCAGCTTGAGCAACGACCAGCGTGAACTGGACGATGTCGAGCATCTGTTCGACCGTGGCATCGTGCCCGAGCGCGAGTTGCGTTCGGCCCGGGAGCGGGTGGAGGAATCCCGAGTACGGGTTGAGGCGGCGCGAGAAGACCTTGCGGAGACCTCGCGCCAGGGCGGCGAGCGGGCGATTGCGCGGGCCCGTGTCGAAGTGGAGAACGCACGCGCGGAATATGAACAGATGCAGCGTCAGCGTGAGGGCGCGCGCGTATACGCCCCGGTCGACGGCGTCGTGCTGGCCCCGCTCGGCGAGGACCGGGATGATGGCGAACGGGTGGAGGCCGGGGGGCGTGTGTCCAGTGGTTCAGCCCTGCTGGCGGTGGGAGACCTGTCTTCCCTGGAGATCGAAGGCACCGTTGACGAGCTGGATATTCATGACGTTCAGGCCGGCCAGTCGGCCCGGGTGAACGTGGTGCGGGGCGGTGGCGACCCGATGCCGGCCCACGTGTCCTATGTGTCTTCGCAGGCGCAGGAGGGAAGTGGGCGGGGTCTGCCGTCCTTCCGCCTGATCGTGCGTATCGAGGATCTCGACGAGCAGGCCCTGGAGCGGATTCGAGTGGGAATGTCCGCCTCCGTGGATGTGATCACGCAGCAGGATCCGGACGCGCTGGTTGTGCCCCATGCCTATCTGGGCGGGAGCGGGTCGGAGCGCTGGGTCCTGCGGCAGACGTCCAATGGCTCCGAGCAGGTCGCCGTGGAACTTGGCCGGTCCCGATATGACGGCGTGCAGGTACAGAGCGGTCTGGAGTCTGGAGATCGATTGTTGCCACCCGGGGGCGAAGGCTGATGTCCGCGGTGCAACCGCTGGTCAGTCTGCAGGATGTCCATCGTTCCTACCGAGTCGGTCCCACCGATGTGCATGTACTGCGTGGCGTCCAGCTCGAGATCCACCGTGGTGAACTCGCCTCGCTGATGGGGGCTTCCGGCTCCGGTAAGTCCACGCTCATGAACATCATCGGGATGCTTGAGCGCCCGTCTTCGGGCGACTTTTTTTTCGAGGGTCAGGACGTCTTGCAACTCTCGCCCGATGCTTTGGCGCACTACCGCAATCAGCAGATCGGTTTCGTATTCCAGACCTTTCACCTGCTACCGCGACTGACGGCTCTGGATAACGTGGGGCTTCCGCTGCTGTATCAGGACGTGAGCAAGCGGGAGATGCGCCGCCGGGCGCGCGAGATTCTCGGCCGCGTCGGGATGGGCGACCGGGTCGATCACCGACCCAACGAACTCTCCGGCGGCCAGCGCCAGCGGGTTGCGATCGCGCGTGCATTGGTGGGCAACCCTTCCGTGGTGCTGGCGGATGAGCCCACCGGCGCGCTGGATTCGAGCGTGGGCCGCGAGATCATGGATCTGTTCCACGAGCTCAACGGCGAAGGCGTGACCGTGGTGATCATCACCCACGACTCGGCCATCGCACGGGAGTGTCCTCGGCAACTGGTCATCCGGGACGGTGTGGTCGCCGGCCCGGAGCAGGCGCCGGCATGAAGCTGGGGATGCTCCTGGGCGAGGCGAGCCGCAATATCGTGGCAACCAAGCAGCGCTCCCTGCTGGCGCTACTGGGGATCGTGATCGGCACGGCCTCGGTCATCGCGATGCTGAATGTTGGTTCCATCATGCACAACGCGGTTCTGGAACAGTTTCGTGCGATGGGGACCAATGTCGTCAATATTCGACAGCGCTACGCCACGGATGAGGATGACCCCGCGCGAAACCAGCTGGACCTTGAGCTGGCGCGGGCGATGGGCCCGGCTGTACCGCAACTGATTCAAGTCGCACCATTTGATGGGGCGAGTTCGCAACTGCGGGCGGGTGCGGAGACCCAAAATGTCCGGCTGACGGGGGCGACCGAGGCGTTACAGGGACTTTTGCGGGTGCGTCTGGCCGACGGACGCTGGGTCTCCGAACTGGATGGGGTGGAGTTGCAGGGCGTCATCGGTTCCGAAGTGGCATCCAACTACGCTGCGCAAACCAACCAGCCACTGCAAGTGGGCGATCGAGTAGGACTGGGTGGCTACACCATGACGGTGGCCGGGCTCCTGGAGCCGTACCCCAGAGGGGGCGGGGTGAGTCCGATCTCCCCGAACCGGACGATCTTTCTACCGATCGAAGCCTTGCAGCGCTTCGATGCCAGTGACGAGCTGGAAGGCATCCTGGCCCGTGTGCATCCGCAGGCCAACCATCAGGAACTGGCGCGAACCATCGAGACCTGGGTGGAGGAACGCGCCCCGGGGTTGCCCGTGGAGGTTAATAGCGCCGAACAGTTGCTGGCCAACATGGAGCAGCAAAGCCGCATGTTCACGATCATGCTGGGCGCGATCGGCAGTATTGCGCTCATCGTGGGCGGCGTTGGGATCATGAACATCATGCTGGTGTCGGTCACCGAACGGCGCAAGGAGATCGGCATTCGACTTGCCATTGGGGCTCGAAACGCTGACATCCGTCGCCAGTTCCTGGCCGAGGCGGTCATGCTGTGCCTGCTGGGCGGCGTCGTCGGGGCCGGGCTGGGAACAGGGGTGGCCATTACCTTTGCCCACTTCACCGGGAACGCATTCGTGGCGGCGCCCATGGCGGTACTGCTGGGTGTCTCGGTCTCCACGCTGACGGGGATCGCCTTCGGCTATTACCCCGCCCTACAGGCCTCGCGGCTGGACCCGATCATCGCGTTGCGCAGCGAGTAGGCCAAACCATCGTCGCCAGCCGTGGTAAAGGCTGGCCAGCAGAACCAGCACGGCCAGGCCCTGCAGGAAGCGATCGCCATGGCGTTGGTAGAACGGCCGTTCCGCCATGGTGTGGACCACAACGCTTTGGGTCGTGCTTCGCCACTGAGGGGTTTCGCTTCCCGGCACGACTCGGCCAGTCGCGTCGAAGACGGCGCCGCCCCCGGTGTTGTGCAGCATGACCATCGGGCTGCGGTTTTCCAGGCTGCGGGCCCGCGCGACGGCCCGGTGCGCATCGGCAGCTCGCGGAGACCCGAACCAGGCGTGATTGCTGATATTTACGATGATCCCCGCATGGCCTGACAGGTTCTCGCGCACGAGGTTGGCGAACAGACTCTCGAAGCAGATGGTCGGGGCCAGATGAACGCCATCGGGCCCTGTCAGGGGTTGCTCCGCTTGTCCCGGCGTGAAGCGCGAGGCATGCGGCAGACGCTCGCGCAGCCAGGGGAGTTGCGCTTCGAAGGGCAGGTACTCGCCGAACGGCACAAGCTTGCGTTTGCGGTAGGTCCCGGACAGGCCGGCGTCGGGCTCGAACAACAGGGCAACGTTATGGGTGCCCTGGGCCAGGTCAGCCCGGTGTTCGGTCCCGTTGACCAGTATGGGCACCCCGATCTCGTCAGCCAGGCTGGCAAGGGCGCGATGCCCCCAGGATTGCGGAGCGGCCTGGAGTGTCATGGCCGCCTCGGGCCAGATCACCAGGTCCAGGTCGGGGTCGGATGCGTGCAGGTCCCGAGTTTGTTCAATGGCGGTTTCGATATCGTTATCCCGATCGGCGGTCGGCATGTCGTCGCGCCGTGCATGTACTGGGATGTTGGGCTGCACCAGGCCCAATCGGGTGCTGTGTTCCGGGGCGGCCCGTTCCAGTGCCTCCAGGCGCAGACTGCCGTAGGTCAGCAGGGTTACCACCAGCAAGCCGAGCAGTATCGGCGCTGCCGGCATGAGCCTGTAACGACTCAGCGCGATCAGGATGCCGGTGGCGAGAAAGCCCATCGAGGCCGAGAAAAAGAGCAGCAGGGGAATGCCGCCAAGATCGACGATTTGCGCCAACAGGGGGTGGGCCAGCAGGGTGTAGGCGAAATGGCCGGGCATGATCTGCGGTGAGAATGACAGGGCCACAGTCAGCAGGCCCGCTGCAAGCAGGGCCTCAGCGGGGCGCTCCAGACGCAGCGCAAGTGCGGCGGCTGCACCGGCGAACAGCGCGTAGGGCGCTGCGTGCAATAGCGCCAACCCCAGCACCATCAGGCTGCCAAGGATCCACGAGAAACCCAGCCAGGCCTCGGCGCCCGATACCACCCATCCGAGCGATGGCAGCCAGTAGCCCAGGCCCGCCAGTAGCCCGGACGCAGCGGCTGCGCCGATGGTCAGGCCCTGCAAGGCGAGCCCCAGCAGGGCAATGGCTAACAGGATGAAGGCCCCGGGCAGCGGGCCCTCCGGGAAACTCAGGTGAAAGAGGGTCGCGGAACCCGCCAGCAGGCCCGCACGCGCGAGTGCGGACATAGCGGACGGCGAGATCACCGGTGCCGCAACGGTGGGTCTGCGGGAGCTACTTGGCGGATTAGCGTATGCCGAGACGGTTCGGGCAGCCGCCGCCGCTGTAGTTGATCTCGGTAATCTCGACCTGGCCGGAGATTACGTGAACCTCCGAGCGGTGGCTGAAATCGAGCCGCTTGCTTTCGCCTTCGCGCCACTGTTCCCGGTCGCGGGCTTCGAGTATGAGGCTTTCGTGGTGCGAGTCTGGGTCCATCACCGTTGCGTATCCCTGCAGGGTGCTGTCGGCCAGCCCGCGGAATCCGATGCACCCGGTGGCGAAGCTTTGTGTGGCGAGCTGCACGCTGTCGCCGCTCCGCAGCACGTCCCCTTCGTTGGCCGAGCTTCCACCCCCCGAGGCGATTGCGGAGGAGGCGGTCGCGGTGACAAGCGAAAGCAGGATCGATGTAGTGAATAGGCGAGGAATTGGATTCATTGGGGGTCCCGGGTTTGGGTTGGGGGTGCAGGCAGGTCTTGCCGTGGCCATCAGCCGACGCGTAGTCCAAGGCGATCGGGGCAGCCGCCACCGCTGCGGCGGATCTCGGTGATTTCCACGGCGCCGGAGAGGATCAGGATTGCCGAGTTGCGGAAGTCGAAGCGCTTGGTTTCACCTTCGCGCCAACGCTCCCTCCCGCGGTCCTTGGTCGAATGCCCTCCGCGGTAGGACTCGATTATTTGATACCCCTGCACCTCGCTGTCGCTCCGACCGCGCAGCTCCATACAGCCGGTGGAGCCGATCATGGCTTCGATACGGGTTTGGTCGCCAGCGCGCAGTACGTCACCCACACTTACGCTGCTGGTGCTCGAGGCCAGGCTGGATCCCGAGGTGGCAATCAGGGCCGTTGTCACGCCCAGTAACAGGGCGTGTCGTATCGGTTGAGGGATCATTTGGACGTGGCCTCCATGCGTGTGCGCCGCTGAATGCGAGCCAGCCTAGCATAGGCGATGCCGATGCCTTGGGATGGCGTTAGTTCGGCGTAAGGCGCGGCGTATTGGGCTGCAATGAAGGCTCCGGGTATGCAGCGTATGCCCGGCGGGCGGTACGGCGCTCAGTCGATATATGCGGATGTGTCCGTGGTCCTCGATGGAATCGCCAGATCCCAGCGTTCGAGCACGATGCCCATGGCGCGGTCCAGGTCGGTCTGGGCGTTCTGGTAGTTGATGGCGGCATCCAGTAGCGACTGCTCCGCCTCCCGGAGCTCGCGCTCCACGCTCTCGACCTCGAACCCAGACGAGCGCCCAACCGCCAGCTTTTCCTGTTCGACGGCCACAGCCTGTTGGGCAAGATCCAGCGCTTGTTCGGCCAGGCGTAGTTGATCCCACCGGTTCTCGAGAGCCCCGAGGGTGCGTTCGACCTCAATGCGGATGGACGTTCGAAGCGCCCGAGTGCGCAGGCGCGCCTGACGCTGTTCTACCTGCGCCACACCCAGGCGTTGCTGGCGTATGTGTCGGTCCCCCCAGGGGATGCTGAGTCGCAGGCCCAGGGAATGGCCAGGGGATTCTTCGAAGCCACGTTCGATGGCGCGGGTGGTGGACGGGCTATCGCCTCGTACCTCGATTGAGGCGGACAAATCCAGCTGCCAACGGTTGCCATCCTCGGCCAGCGTCCGGTCGAGCGCGGCCAGTCGCTGTGCGACCAGCGACTGACGAAATTCAGGGCTCCGGTGCAATGCCGTATCCATTGCGTTTTCGAGGGTTGGTGTGTCGGCTCGGAGTCCGTCAATGTCGTGGACATCAATGGTGTCCTGCGGCTCGATCTGTACCCCCGGTACCAGTCCGACCAGGCGGATCAGATTGAGCTCGGCCTGATCTCGGCGTTCCTGGGTCTGTTCCTGCTGCAGTTCTTGACGTGCCAGACTCTCACGCGCCGGGGCGAGATCTGCCGCGGCCAGCCGGCCGCGGTCCACCAGTTCGGTCCGGTTCTCCAACTCCTGGCGACTTCTTTCCAGTGCGAGCCTGGCGAGTTCGACGCGCTGGTTTTCCAGGATCAGGTTGCGGTAGGCCTGAATCACCTGGGCGAGGGTGCTGATCACCTGAGATTCCAGGGCCAGCACGTTTTGTTCTTCGTTTAGATGCGCTCGTTCCACCGGCGCCCGCCCGATCTCCAGGCCGCCGCCGCGCAATAGCGGCTGAGTGATGTCCAACGTGATCTGGGAGGCGCTGTCTTGCGGCGTGTCAGGCGCGTCGGAGTGGAGTATCCGTTCGACGCGCCAGTTCAGGCCGGCCCGCGCACCTGTGGGAAGTGCAAGGCTGGCGCTGGGATTCACGCTGGCGGTGCGCGTGCGCAGCCCGTTTGCACCGCTTGTGCGTTGCTCGCGTGCCTGGAACGTCACGGTGTTTCGGGGGTGAAAGGCCCGGTTGGCCAGATCCAGATTGGCCCGGTCAACCACGCGGCCCAGGTAGGCACCGCGCAGTGACGGATTGCGGGCGAGCGCGAGCTGTAATGTCTCCCGTAGCGTCAGACGCAGCGGCTCGCTTCCGGCCCGCATCCGCGATTCGATTGCGGAATCGGCCGCCGCGATCACGTTGTCGGGGCCACCAGGGTTTCGCGGATCAGCCCCGGCGGTCGTAGACAGGACCAGGAGGCAGCTGAAGAGGGCAGGATGTTTGAACAAACGCATGGCTGGCGGGAGGGGAGCGCAATCTCGATCAGCGGGTGAGTTTCCGGCGACCGCCCGCAAACCTGCGCGCCATCCCATACCGGCAGTATCCCAAGCCGACCGTTATGCAGTAAAGCGGAGGCCCGCTAAGGCCGCCCCAGCCGTCATTCGCGACTCTTCACGGCAATCGTCGGGATGTTTCGGTCGAGATCCAATTCCTCAAGGCCGTATGCGCCCCCCAGGCAGGTGCGCCCGCACACGTCCAAAGCGCGATTCAATCAGCGTCTCCCTAGCCGCGAGGCGTGGAATTTGTCACGGAGCCAGGTGCTCATCAGGCGGCAGTAAGCCAGTCATGGGACTTGGGGGGTTGTCACAGAAGTGGCATGAGAGTGTCACGGGGCGCGACCTGGCCCAAAACGAAAAAAGGACCAGCGACGGTAAGTCACTGATCCTTCTCTCTGGTATATGGCGCGCCCGGAAGGATAGCGGCGGTGCTTCGCACCTTGCCCTTCCGGGTGTCGGCCTGGGGCCGACACGTTCCTCGCTGCGCTCGGGATCGAACCGGTTTTTGAACGGAGGTTCGAATCCTTTGTGCTAGCAGAAACGAAAGAGGGCACCCGGATGTGGATGCCCTCTCTCAGGAATATGGCGCGCCCGGAAGGATTCGAACCTCCGACCACCTGGTTCGTAGCCAGGTACTCTATCCAGCTGAGCTACGGGCGCATCGACTGAAGGCGCGCATTATCGCGATTGGTCCCGAAGGATGCAAGCCGTCGCGGGGTATTCTTTGCGTTCGGCTTGGTCTGCCTGGCTCTCCCAGCCGTGCACGATCGGGCGATATAGCGTACTTCGCACTCCGTCGCGTTCACGAATGCGGTTGTGGGCGAAATCCTGCATGCCGCCGAAGCCCGCGGAGGCATGGCCGGCGCGGCGTTGTTCCGGTGTGGATTTCACGATTCGAGCGTGCGCCCGAAAAGCCCTGGCCCCGGACGCGAATCAGAAGTTGTAGCCAAGTCCGACAGTGTACGAAAAGTCACTATCGAGGAGCGCATTCTCTGCGTCATTCGAGCGGCTGAAGAACCACTGGTATTCAATGCGACCGAGGGCGTAGGTGTCCTCCAGGAGGTAGTACTTCAAGCCCCCATCCAATCCGACGAACCCGCTGTCGTTGACCCCGTCGCCGTAGACTGCGCCCAGGCTTCCGCCAGCGAAGGGACGCATCCGGCCGTCTGTGTCTTGAAGGTTGAGATAGCCGCGAGTGGCTCCGCTCCAGAAGTCATTGGCCAGGAAGTCGCCCTCGAAGTCCGCGTAGTGGATGCTCTGGCGGACGCCGAGGACCAAGTGACCACGCAGATACCAGCCTATATCACCCGTGATGCCGAGGTTGGTGTTGTCGAACCTTCGGTCACTGATGCACTTCCGGAAAGCGAGAATTCGCGGTCGCCTATGGAGGGCCCAAAGTTGGCGGCCGATCCTTGTTGAGCCTGGACGGAAAGGGTGAACGATCCAGCCAGGAAGAGCATGACTGCGGCTGCTTTTTTCATCATTACGTGCCTCCTGAAACGTTACCCACCGCGTTGGCATGGCGCAGAGCCTTTGGAGTGCGACGGCGACCGGGAGGGTCCGCTTCGCATCCGAAACGGCAGATTGCGGTCGCAACCGAGAGGGCATCTGTACGTTGCCGCACATTCGCCTCCGGGCGCGTTGGGTTTCAGGTAACGGGAGACAGAGAAAATACGATATATCAATGGCGTAACGATGATTTCGATACGTCATATGAGGTGTAGAAAAGGGTCTTCAGCGAGACGCTGATTGAAGCGCGTTTGCGTGTTCTCGCGGTGTCGTCCCATGTCGTCCGAGACAAGGGCGATGTGCATTGGGTTGTGAACGAAAGGGGTCTGATCTGGGACGCACAGAAGTCTCTGTCAACCTGCTCTTCGACCAGCTATGAAGCGATTTTGTGGCCCGATTGGATGGTGGCGGGGAGCGGCTGCTCCCCTGATCGTGGTGTGCCTCGGGGCAGGGCAGCAGGCATTCTTTCGAATTGCCCCTACCCCGGGCAAGAAGGCTCAGAAGTTGTAGCCGAGGCCTACGGTGTAGGCGAACGCACCATCGCGGAAGGCATCTTCTGCATCGCTGGAGCGGCTGAAGAACCACTGGTATTCGACGCGGCCCAGAACGTAGGTGTTCTCCAGGACGTAATACTTCAGGCCGCCTTCCAGGCCGGCGAACGCGCTGTCCTTGACGCCGTCGCCGTAGATGAAGCCCAGGCTGCCCCCACCAAAGGGACGCAGACGGCCGTCCGTCGTCTGGAAGTTGAGGTAGCCGCGCGTGGCGCCGTTCCAGAAGTCATTGGTTATGTTCTCGCCCTCGATGTCGGCGTAGTTGATGCTCTGGCGGACCCCGAGGATCAAATGATCGCGCAGATACCAGCCCATATCGCCGGAGACGCCAAAGTTGGTGCTGTTGAACTTGCGGTCACTGCTGCCGCTTCCGGAAAGCGAGAACTCGCGGTCGCCCATGGACGGTCCAAAGTTTGCCGTTGATCCGGCTTGCTGGGCCTGGACGGCGAGGGGAAGTGTTCCGGCCAGACAGAGTGTGAGCGCGATTAGCCTTTTGGTCATTACGTTTCTCCTGATTGGTCCCATCCGGGGCGGTATGGGGTGGTTGTCTCGGTGGGTTCTTGGCGTGCCCGGGAGGCTCCGGGTCGATACTTGGGGCCAGATTACGTCTCCAGAGATGGGGTATCTGTACGTTGGCGCACACAGACAGCCGGTCGCGCTGTGTTCTGGTTCGCGAAAATCAACAGACCCCTCGATTCCCCGGAACCGTGGGTCCAAGTAGTGCTTGTGAGGAAGAGAAGGAGCCTCGATGGGAAGAACGGAGATGGACGCTGCGCGTGAAGTTCGGGCGGGTTTGTGCGATCCCGCACAGACGGGCACGGGTGTGCTGCGCAGGGTTCTGGGTCGGGCGGCAATCAGGCCGGCTAACCATTCGGAGGAGTGCGAGATGAACTGGAATATCGCGAAAGACCACTGGAAGCAGTTCAAGGGCAAGGTCAAGGCGCGTTGGGACAAGCTGACCGACGATGAACTGGAAACCGTGGCGGGGGAACGCGACGAGTTGGTGGGCTGTATCCAGGAGCGGTATGGCGTGAGCCGGGCCGCCGCCGAAGGGCAGCTCGTAGAGTTCGAGAGGAAGGTGAGTCGGGTACACCACTGAACCCCCAGCCGTGGGTGGGGTCTGGGGCCCGCCTGGGCTTATGTCCGGGGTTTGGTGATTGGCGTGTGTGCGGGTGGCGGTGTAGTGGTGGGCGACCCTGTTAGCCGGAAACTGGCTATGTAGTTGGGGGGCGCGCAGTGTTTACGAAGGCGCGGAGCGTCACCCGGGCGCGAGATGACCACTGTCTCCGTAGCGCGTCAGCGGCCCCGAGGGATGTGCTACCCCCCGAGGCGAGGATGACCAACGCGTTAGTCGCGTTCGTATTCCGGCATTTCCTGCAGCGTGTCTTCATTCATGTCGATGTAAAGCTTGACGTCTCCGTCTTCGGACGTGCGCTCGATACGGTCCCAGGTGATTGCCACGTCCTTTCCGCCGAGGCCGAGAACGCCGCTGCCCGTGCCGATCACGACCGCGACGATACGGCCGTCCCGATCGACGACCAGATCATGGACTTCCCCGATCTCGTCGTGGCTTTCGCGACTATGGATCTTCTGGTCCATCAGATCCGAGACGTGCAGCCCCTGGTCCGGCATGCGCTGGATATGGGGGGCATCGTCGCGGGCGCCCGCACGTGATTGTTCCATGGCATCGCGGTCGTGACCTTCGGCGCCACGTTCTTCCATCATCTCGTGGTCGTCCGAGTCCTTCTCGTGTTCGCCGGCCATCGCGCCGGTCATGACGCCGCCCAGGCCAAAGACGAAGATGGGGACCGTGGCCGCCGCGAGTTTGAGTGAGGCAAGTGTTTTCATGGTGTCGCTCCTTGATGGTCCGGAATTCAATCCGGAAGTCGATGTCGCGTGCATCGCGCAGGCACTTTGGACCCGGCGATGCGGACGCACCAACGATGTTGCGGAGCGCTGTCACCCACGTCTGTACGTTGAGGCACACACCTGGTTCGTAGCCAGGAAGTCATCCAGCTGAGCGAATCGGCTGCAGGCGCGGTGGATCGCGATGGGCCCCGAGGGAGCAAGCCATCGCGGTGCGCTCTGTCGTTTTCCGGCTCCGTCCGCCGTCGTCATCCCTTCGGGATGGGGTGATAGGGCGTACTGCGCACTCGGTCGTGTTCGTGCATGCGGTAATCGACGAAGGCGTCCTTGTCGTGGAAGTGCAGGAAGGGGTTGCCCGCATCCTCTTCCTCCAGTGTGGATTCCGCCTTTTCCGCGTAGTTGTGACCCGGATGGATGCAGGTATGGGCCGGAAGCCCCTCGCGCAGGCCGTTGAGGGTATGAAACATCTGTTCCGGATCGCCCCCGGCCAGGTCGCAACGGCCGCAGCCGAAGACGAACAGGGTGTCGCCGGTGATCAGGTCGTCGCCCGCCGGCATGTGGAAGCAGGCGGAGCCGGGGGTGTGGCCGGGGGTATGCAGGAAGCGGATCTCGGTGTCGCCCAGGTGCATCTCATCGCCACCGTGATGCAGTTCCGGGCGTTCCAGCTCCTTGCCCCAGAACTCGGCCTCGGGCTTGAGAAGATGCAGCCGCGCATTTGGATACTGTTCAAGGATTGCCTCGACCCCGTTGATGTGGTCGTGGTGGCTGTGCGTCAGCAGGATGTCGGAGATGTCGACCTCGTTTTCGCGGGCCTGACGGATGATCGCCTCCGGATCCCAGGCCGGATCCACCACCGCCCCACGATGGCTGGCGCGGTCCTCGATCAGATAGACGAAGTTCTCCATCGGGCCGAGTTCCTGGCGGTGGATGCGATAGGGCAGTTGGGTAGGGTCCATCGAGGTCTCCGGGAGTTATTCGTGGTTTGGTAGGGTCTATTCGTTTCCTATCCTGTGCCGAGAAGGGGAGTGATGCCAAATTCCGAAGATTCGCCGGTTGATTCCGAAGCTCTGGATGCCGAGACCAACTGGGAGGCCCGCTATCAGGCGGGTTCGACCCGTTGGGACCGCGGCGCGCCCAGCCCTTCGCTGGAGCGTTGGCTGGAGGTCACCGCGCTGGAGCCCGGCGCGCGGATCGTGGTGCCCGGTTGTGGCTTTGGTCACGAGGTGCCGGCTCTCGCTGCGCGGGGTTTCCGTGTGACCGGGCTGGATGTGGCGCCAACGCCGGTAGAACAGTTGCGCCGCGATCTGGCGCAGGCCGGGCTGGAAGCGGAGGTGGTACAGGCGGATATGCTTGCCTGGCAACCAGAGGTGCCAGTGGACGGGATCTACGAGCAGACGTCTCTTTGTGCCCTGCCGCCCGAGCAGTGGTCGGCCTACGCGGCGAAGCTGCATGGCTGGCTGCGTGAAGGCGGCGAACTGTTCGCGTGCTTCATGCAGACCGGTCGCGAGGGCGGGCCGCCCCACCATTGCGCAGTGCCAACGATGCGTCAGCTGTTTCCTGCCGATCGTTGGGATTGGCAGGACGAGGTGGGCCGTGCCGACCACACCAATGGCAAGTACGAGCAGCTCTACTGCTTGATCCGGCGTTAAGGAGACGCTGTGGATCCTGGCGGGCGGCCCGTGCGCCGATGGGGAATCTCCCGCGTCCAGGCGCGGTAGATGCGGTGAAGTGCATGCGCATGATCTAGATTCGCACTAGGGAGGGCCGCACGGGCTTTCGGCCGGCGGGCTCTCCCGTCCACCCGAATCAGGAGTGCGCGATGAAAGTCTGGATGCTCGTGTTGTTGTTATTGCTGCTGCCGCTTCCGCTGACTGCGTCCGAATCGACGGAGGGGGACGAGGCGCTGGATCCTGAAACGTTGCAGCAGATGGTTCGGCAGAGTGCCGAGATTTTCAAGATCGAAGATGGTGTCAGCATCGACGAGGCCATCGAGTCGATGAAATTGCGGGCCAATCTGCGCAATTTCCAGGAGGTCGCCGATTTGCCGCTGTCGGATCAGGTGCAGGCGATGGGTGGCGAGGGCAACTACATGCGCATTCTCGCCTTTTGTGATGCCCTGATCGCCAATCAGATGGTGAAGCACGACATCATCTTTGCAAGCTTTCTGCCCTGCCGTATCGCAGTGGTGGAGGATGACGAGGGGCAGGGCTGGATCGTCACTACCAACATGGACATGATGCTGCATGCGACGGATCTCCCCGAGGATCTCGAGGTCGTGGCCCGCGAGGTGCGCGACACGATCTACAGCATTGTCGAGGCGGGGCGCACCGGAGATTTCTGAACGTCCAAATGAAACGCCCGCGGCTCCTTTCGGAGGCCGCGGGCGTTGTCTGGTACGCGCCTTTGAGTCGCTGCGCTTAGCCGTTGGCGGCCTTGCGTTTGATCATCAGCGTGCCGTCCGCGCGCGAGCCGGTGTTCTTGGGCCCGCTGGTACCCTTGCGCACGGGGCGTTTGCCGGGTGCGGCGGCATAGGCCGGGCGCTTGCCGTTGCCCGGGGCCGGACCGCGCTTGGCCGGTGTGGGCTTGCTGGTCGGCTTGGACCTGCCGCTGATCTCCGGCTTGTCACTGCGCGGCTTGGCGGTCTTGCGCGGAGCGGGCTTGCGCGCGTCGTCCTGGTTCGCGGCCTGGCCCGGGCGCGGGGCCTGAAGGGTTAGTTCCAGCTTGCGGTTGGCAATATGGATGTTGCCCAGGCGACGAATCGCGGCTTCGTCCAGCGACGCCGGAAGATCCACATGGCTGTGATCGTCACGCAGGCCAATGCGTCCGATGTCGCGGCCGTTCAGGCCGCCCTCGTTGGCCAGCGCGCCAACGATGGCACCCGGCGCCACGCCGTTGTTGCGGCCGACCGGCATGTAGTAGCGCACCATGTCGGCTTCCGGCTCGCGATCCTTGCCGCGCGACGGACGCTCGCCCCGGGGCTTGCTGTCCCGGCGGTTGTCGCCGCGCTCGGAATAGGGGGCGCGGGCGGCCGCCAGAAGCGGATCGGCGCCCTTGTTGGCGTTGGCATCCAGCGGGCTGCCGGCGGTGGCCAGTGCGACCAGGGCGGTGGCGAGTTCGCGCTCGGATACGCCACTGTCGGCCAGCAGGCGATCGACCAGGGCTTCGTGTCCGGAGTTCTGTTCGCTGCCCAGGAGGGCCTGAACGCGCTCGGCGAAGCGCGTCTCGCGGCGGGCCTGTACGGCCTGGCGGTCGGGCACCGGTTGTTCGCGCACCGGCTTGCCGGTGAGGCGTTCGATGTCCTTCAACATGCGGCGCTTGCGCGGCTCCAGGAACAGGATGGCGCGGCCCTTGCGGCCGGCGCGACCGGTACGGCCGATGCGGTGCACGTAGACCTCGGCATCGCCGGGGGCGTCGAAGTTGAAGACGTGGCTGATGCGCGGCACATCGATGCCGCGGGCGGCGACGTCGGTGGCGACGATGACATCCAGGCGGCCGTCGCGCAGGTCACTGACCACACGCTCGCGCTCGCCTTGTTCCATGTCGCCGTTCAGCGCGGACGCGGCGATGCCAGCCTGGCCGAGTGAATCGGCGATCTCGACCGTGGAGGCCTTGGTGCGGGCAAAGACGACCGCGCCGTCCAGGTCTTCCTCGGTCTCCATCAGACGGGTCAGGGCCTCCACCTTGTGGCGGGCATCGACCAGGCAATAGCTCTGGTCGATGTCGGTGCCTGCCTCGTTGCCGGCGCCGATGCGGATCTCTTCCGGTTCGCGCATGTGGCGGTGCGCGATACGACGGATGGGCGCCGGCATGGTGGCGGAGAACAGGGTGGTCTGGCGCGCTTCGGGGGTCTGTTCCAGGATCCACTCGATCTCTTCGACAAAGCCCATGCGCAGCATTTCGTCGGCTTCGTCCAGCACCACGACGCGCAGGGCGTCCAGGTTCAGGGTGCCGCGCTTGATGTGGTCCACCACGCGGCCGGGCGTGCCGACCACGATCTGCGGGCCCTTGCGCAGGGCGCGCAGCTGTTCGCCCATCGGCTGGCCGCCGTAGACGGGCAGCACATCGATGCCAGAGAACTCGCGGGCGAACTCAGTCAGGGCGCCGGCGACCTGGTTGGCCAGTTCGCGCGTCGGGGCCAGTACCAGTGCCTGGGGCGCACGCTTGCCGGCGTCCATCAGGTCAATCAGCGGCAGGCCGAAGGCGCCGGTCTTGCCGGTGCCGGTCTGGGCTTCGCCCAGAACATCGCGGCCTTCCAGCAGCGCGGGGATGCAGGCGGCCTGGACCGGGGTCGGGGTCGTGAAGCCCATGTTCGACAGGGCATGAACCAGCGACTCGGAAAGCCCGAGCTGGGAGAAGGAGGGGGAATCAGACATTGAGGGTACTCACACAGGCCGGAAACGAAGGCCCGGCGAAAATCGGATGGCAACTGCCAACCCCGCATCATACACGAATCAAAGGTGTAGCGAGCGAAAAATTGGGTCGTTGATGTGGAGGGCCCACGTTGAATGAGCGATTCGCCATATAGGTATTCGGTAATACCCTTGTTGTAATTCAGTATTTTTCCTCTATCTTCGGCCGCGGTTCGGCCAATTGCTTCGTGTGAAATGCAGGAAGGCCGAACCCTGAAAGCGGAAGCGAGGGAGCGAGGCCGGGATGGGGTCGCTCGTTATGGCGGGGGACGGTACCTCGTGCCGGGGGCTGGGGCGACGGTCACTGGCGCGCTCGGGGTGTTGTGTCGAGCAAGGTTCTCGACCAGAGCCTTGAGGCTCCCGGGCTGAACTTATCCGGGCCACACGCCTGATCACAAGGAGGAAACACGCGCATGCATCGTAGAAATTTTCTGAAGGGCGGGATGGCCTTGTCGGCTGGCTTCGCCATTCCTGGAACGATGGGCCTGCTGGCCTGGGCACCGCGCGCCGAAGCGGCGGATCTGAGCATCGACCTGGCAGCACGACGCGGCGATGTCGCCATGATCGACGGCACGTCGGCGCTGATGTTCGGGTTCTCCACCACGGACGTAATGAGTTGGCCGGGTCCGACGCTGGTCTGCCAGGAGGGTGACACGATTACGGTCAACCTGGAGAACACGCTGCATACGTCGGTGGTTTTCCATGTTGGGGCGACCGACATCCGCCACCAGGCCAGCGCCCAGAGTGTCATCTCGTTTTCATTCGCCGCGCCGCCGGCAGGCACGTATCTCTATTACGACGACCAGAACAACGGCGTTAATCGGATCATGGGCCTGCACGGGACCCTGGTGGTCATGCCTGCGGGGATCAAGGATCGCCCATTCGTGGGGGGGCCGCAGTTTGTGCGCCAGTACAAATGGATGTTCAGCAACGTGGATCCATCCTGGGGGGAACAGGTGCGCACCCTGGGAGATTACCAGGTGAACTCCATCGCCCCGGATAGCTTCAAGCCCCGGTACTTCACAATCAACGGGCACGCCTACGAGAACACCCACGAGTACAACACGGAGCTGATGGGCCACTACGATGAGGCGGCCTATGTACGCATGCTCAATGCCGGCGGCATCGTGCACGCGCCGCACTTCCACGGGAATCACGTGGAGATGGTCACTATCAACTACGAGCGTTTCAGTGCGCCGTTCAAGAACAAGGACGCCGTGTCGATGTTCCCGCTGGACGTGCGCGATGTCATCTATCCCTTCAAAGCGCCACCGGATGCGTATCCGCCCGTTGCCGCGAATGACATTCAGCACTTCCCGATGCACTGCCATTCGGAGATGTCGCAGACCGCCGGCGGAGGTTCGTATCCGCATGGCGCCCATGCACCAATCGTGATGGGTACCGCGCCGCAGACGGAATCGGATCTCACCCAGAAAGTGGATGACCTGTCCTGAGACGGGTCCGGATCAACGGATTGAAGGGAGCAAGACCACATGAGCAGAAATCGAGACGGCGGCGGTATGGGAGGCGGTGGCATGGGTGGCGGCTGCGATGCCGGCATTACGGGCAATTGCGGCCTGCACATCGACGCACCGAACACCCCCAACCGGGTCACCCCGGACGTTGAATTCTTCCTGAATACCTTCATGCAGGGCAGCCAGGTCATCAACGGTGTCGAGGTCCCGATCTGGGGCTTCAACATGGATGGCGGCGGCGGCATGGACGGTGGCGGTGGCATGGGAGGCGCGATGCCGTCCCCCCCGATGCGTGTGCGTCAGGGCCAGATCGTCCACACCCACCTGAACGCGATGGCGATGATGGCACCGCATACGGTGCATCATCACGGGATCGAGCCGGATACCTTCAACGATGGCGTTGGCCATTACTCCTTCGATGTACTGGGTGAATACACCTATCAGTGGCGGGCGTCGCAGGCGGGGACCTACTTCTACCATTGCCATACGAACACGGTGCTGCACGCCGAGATGGGTATGTACGGTGCACTGATCATCGATCCACCCAGTGGTCCCGGTACGGTCTACGAGGGCGGCCCGAGCTATACGGTCGAGGCGATCTGGGCGGTCGATGACATCGACATGAACTGGCATTGCCTGCCATGGGACGCCGCGCTGTGTGGCGGTGATGCCGGATTGGACGACTTCAATCCGGAGATCTTCTGCATTAACGGGGTAGGCGCGGATCTAAGCCAGACGGACCCCTCGGTGGTGGTCAATGCGAGTCGCGCGGACCGGGTTTTGCTGCGCTACATCATGGCGGGGTATGTCCCTCAGCGGGTGCGCTTTCCGGAGGAACTGGGCCCGATCCAGGTGGTGGCCGAGGACGGTCGGCCCCTGCCGCAGATCGAGACCATTCCCGCTGGAGGGGAGATCCTGATGACGGCGGCGGAGCGCTATGACCTGATCTTCGAGCCCCAACAGGCGGGGTCGTTCCCGGTAGATATTGATTTCTTCGATTACCGGGCTGCTGATGGAATGTTAAAGCCCATCGGGTCGATCCGGGCACGCTTTAACATCTCCTGACGCGAGGGTCTCGCACACGTCCGACTTTGACTTAGCCCGATGTTCCGGCCCCGACGGTCGCATGGCCGTCGGGGCCCTTTATCTGGAGGGTGAGATGAAATGGTTCTCCAAATGCATGGCGCTTGGCATGCTGTGCCTGGCCGGTCCTGTGAGCGCGTTGGCGAGTGAAGAGGGCGGCCTGTCGTCCGAGTTATATCAAGCGGTGGCCGGCGATGATGCGGAGCGGGCCGAGGCCTTGATCGAAGCTGGTGCGGATGTGAACCGTCCTCAGCGGCCCTGGGAGTTGACGCCTCTGCTGGTGGCAGTTGGGGTCTCTGCGGAGCTGACGGATCTGCTGATTGCCTCGGGGGCGGACGTGAACGCTCGCGAGCGTGAGGGGGTGACGGTTCTGATGAAGGCGGTCCACGGAGGTGAAGCGGCGATTGTGCGGCGTTTGCTTGAAGAACCCGACCTGGATTTGGATGCGCGGGGACCTCGGGGCAATACTGCATTGACCTACGCGGTGCTCTATGGGTATCCGGAGATGGTCGATGCACTGGTCGAACGCGGGGTTGATGTGAATGTGGCGCGCGCTGACGGAACGACGCCAAAAACGCTCGCTCGCCATATGCAAGGCCTGGCCGAGGCGATGCCGAAAGAGGCCGAAGAGCGCCGTCTCGGAATACCGCATGCTAGCGACCACAAGCAGGGCCATGACGGTGGGCACGAGAAACACTTGGCGAATGGCGCAAGGATGGTCGTACATGAAGGCCCCCATGATCACCATCGGACCCGCGCCGAAGCCACGTCGTCCTACGGTCGGGTGCTGGCGACCCTGACGGAGGCGGGTGCTTCCATCGAGGGCTTGGAGGTCGTTCCTTCGCGGGACCATGGTCATCACCACTAGGGAAACACTGATCAATGAACGCGTTCGCGTTGGTACCCCAGGTTTTCCGAGACAAGGCGCGTCGTGCAACAGGTAGTGGTTCTACCTGTAAGCGGCGCAACGCAGGATCGGGGAAC